>CAZDSL010000187.1:0-6077 GCA_964507655.1 uncultured Mycobacteriaceae bacterium
GGCGCAGCACAGCGCGGCCGCCGCCGCGTGGCGGGGGCGACCCGGCAGTGCGCCGCCGGGGCGCGTCCGCCCTGTCCGGACGCCCCCGCGGCACGTGTCGCGTCCCGGTGACCTCACACCGCCGAGCCTACGCGGCCCCGCGCGCCGCGCGACCCGACGCGGCGCCGGTCTAGTGTCGGGTCCGGATGCCGCGCGGCGCGGCGCCGTCCGCGACGGGAAGGGAGTCCCAGGTGGCCGAGGAGCCGGTGCTGCTGCCGCATCCTCTGACGGGCCGGATGTTCCCCTCGCCGGTGCCGCCCGGCACCGGGTGGCCCGGTGATCCCGCGGGCCCCGGCACGCCCGTCGCCGCCACCGGGCCGCAGGTGTCCCGGCTCGCGGCGCGGGCGGCATCGCCTGCGGAGCTGGATGCCGTCGTGTCGGTGTGCCGGGCCTGCCCGCGGCTGGTGCAGTGGCGCGAGGAGACGGCGCGCACCAAGCGCAGGTCGTTCGCCGATCAGCCGTATTGGGGCCGGCCGGTGCCGGGCTTCGGCGACGAGCACCCCGCCATGCTCGTCGTGGGTCTCGCACCCGCCGCCAACGGATCGAACCGGACCTCGCGCATGTTCACCGGCGACCGTGCGGGCGACTGG
The DNA here is from genome assembly GCA_964507655.1 of uncultured Mycobacteriaceae bacterium. Lineage (GTDB taxonomy): Bacteria > Actinomycetota > Actinomycetes > Mycobacteriales > Mycobacteriaceae > Tomitella. The sequence goes on from CAZDSL010000187.1 coordinate 630, forward strand.
CTCTACGCCGGGCTGCACCGGGCCGGCCTGGCGGCGATCCCCACCAGCCGGCACGCGGGCGACGGGCAGCGCCTGCACGGTGTGCGGATCGTGTCGGCGGTGCGGTGCGCGCCGCCCGCGAACAAGCCCACCACGCTCGAACGCGACACCTGCGCGCCCTGGCTGCACGCCGAGATGGACATGCTCCTGCCGACGGTGCGGGTGGTGGTCGCGCTCGGCGGGTACGGCTGGGACGCGGCCCTGCGCGCCCTCCGAGGGGCGGGGGCGAGGGTGCCGCGCCCGAAGCCGCGATTCGGGCACGGGGCGCGGGCCGAGGTGCAGGCGGCCGACGGCCGCGCGATCACGGTGCTCGGCTGCTTCCACCCGAGCCAGCAGAACACCTTCACCGGGCGGCTCACCGAGGCCATGATCGACGCGCTGTTCGCCGAGGCGGCCGTCCTCGCCGGTCTGGGCGGGGCTCAGCCGCAGTAGCGCAGGATCGAGAGGATCGCCTGCTCGTCGGGCGGTTCACCGGGGTCCGCCCGGCACGCGTCGAGCGCGGAACGCAGCGCTGCCTCGTCGATGCCGGTGCCGATGGCCACCATCGCCGAGGCCGGCGCCGCGGGGTCCACGCCCGCGGGCCTGCGCCCGGCGGGGGAGCGGCGCCGGGCATCGACGCGCCGGCCCACGGTGTGCACCTCGAACGCGCCGTGGTCGGCGGGCGCACCCAGGCGCACGAGCCCCTTGAACCGGTACAAGCCCGCGGGCGGGTCCTCCAGGAGCGCCGCAAGGCGCCGGGGATGCATCGGGCCGTCGTGCGCGTACGACACCGACTGGTAGGCGGCGTGCGGATGGTGGTCGTGCGGCGGGTCCTCCTCGCGCAGCAGCTCGTCCAGCGTCATCTGGCGCGGGCCCGCGGGCGGCGGGCGCCGGCGCGGGTCGAACAGCAGCGCCGGATCGACGCGGCCGCGGCACGCCTCCACGACGGGCACGGGGCCGCACAGCCGCGCGAGCGCGGCGCGCACCTCCTCCACCGCGGCCGGCGCGGCCAGGTCGGTCTTGCCCAGCACCACCAGGTCGGCCAGGCGCAGGTGCGAGTCGAGCTCCGGGTGCGCGGCGCGGGTGCGGGAGAAGGCCTCGGCGTCGACCACCTCGACGAGCCCGCCGTAGCGCACCGTGGGCACCGGGCTGCCCGCGATCATGCGGATCAGCGTGCGCGGCTCCGCGAGGCCGCTCGCCTCGATCACCACCGCGTCCACCGGGGCGGCGCGGGCGGTGAGCCGCGCGAGCACCGTGTCGAACTCGTCGCCGTCGACCGCGCAGCACACGCACCCGTTGCCCAGGTCGACCACGCCGTCGGCCTGCGCGGCGACGAGCAGCGCGTCGATGCCGACGTCGCCGAAATCGTTGACGATGACGCCGATCCGCACGCCGATGCCGTTGCCGAGCAGGTGGTTGAGCAGCGTCGTCTTCCCCGCACCCAGGAATCCGGCCAGCACGAGCACGGGCACGGACGCCCCGGCCGACCCGGCCGACCCGGCGATCTCCGGGGCGCTCACCGCCCCGGCCCCGACGGGGTGTGCAGCCGCGGCGCATCCAGCCAGAGCGGCGCCGCTGCGGCATCGTCCGCCTCGGCCGACTCGATGCGGCCGGCCTGGCGCAGCGCCCACTCGCGCACGCCGCCCACGTCGATCCCGTGCGGGGGGACGGCGGTGAACGGCTCCAGCGAGGCCGCCGCCCGGCGCAGCACGGCGGCGGCTCCTCGCGCATTGCCGCGCGCCGCATGGGTGATGCCGACCGCCAGCTGCGCCAGCCCGCGCCACAGCCGCCGCTCCGGGCCGGCGGTGTGCTTCCAGTGGTCCTCGAACACGTCGTGCGCGTGGAAGGGGCGGCGCTCGTCGAGCAGCGCCTGGCCCAGGCGCAGGGTCTCCTCGGGGGTGCGCGCGATCCCCTCGGGCTGGCGGGGCACGCCCGCGGCACCGCGGGGCAGGGGCCTGCCGAGGGCGTCGCGCGGGCGGTCGTTGAGCGCGCGGCCCGCGGCGTCGCGCGGGCGGCCGCGATCGGGGCCGGGGCGGGGGCGCGGTGTCGTCACGCCCCCATTGTGACGGTCCCTCCCACCGCGACGGCACCCGCCGACGCCGTCGCTCGGCGGGCCCGCGCCGCGCGGGTCATCCCGCGGTGCGGCGGCGCCCCGGCCGCGTCCCCCACAGCCGGGCCAGGGCGGCGAGGCAGACGACGGCCCACACCCCCAGCGCGATCCACGATTCCCACCGGCCCACGTCCTCGAGCCATCCGGTGTCGCGGATCGCGCCGAGCTGGCGGCTCGATTCGCCGTACATGCCGATGGGGAAGACCATCGACCACCAGGCGGGGTGGAAGCGGGGCAGCCCCGGCCGCCGCGCCTGCTGCCACACGAACAGGCCGACCAGCAGCGGGATGAGCCACGTGGCGAACGACCACAGCACCATGGACACGGTGGCGACGACCGCGGATTCGAGCAGCGACTGCTCGCTGCTCAGGCCCAGGATCTGCGCCCCCGAGAGGACGGTGATGGCGGCCGAGCCCATGAAGATCCAGTAGGGGGCCACCGGCTCCCGCGGGTCGATGCGGTGCAGCGCGAGCCGCGAGAAGACGAGGCCGGCGACCAGCAGGAACTGCATCACGCCCACCGACCAGCACAGCGCGGCGACGACGGCGAGCCCGGTGCCGGCGAACTCGGTGGCGTACGCGCCGCACACCACCGCGACGGCCTGGGTGGCGACCACCCACAGGAACCAGGTGCCGTCGACGCGGCCGAGCTCCTGCGCCATGCGGGAGCCGTCCGGGTGCGGGGGCGCCGACTCGTCGGCCCGCGACCGGAGCACCACCTGCGCCGCGACGGTGTAGCCCAGCACGGCCCAGGAGGCGAGGGAGACGACGACGAACGCGAGCGCCGCCGGCCGGTGGCCGAGGAACGCGAAGTGCGATCCGAGCACGCCCGAGGCGGCGACGAACGTGAGCGACATGAACCCGGATTCGACCTGCCTGCGTCCGCGGAACCACCGGGCGAGCACGTCCGCGATCAGTGTGAAGTAGACCACGTTGGCCACGGCGAACATGACGGCCGCCAGGGTGCGTGCGCCGGAGTTCATGATCGACGTCGACACGATGCCGGTGGCCATCACGAAGGCGAAGGCCCCGGGGCGCAGCGCGGGCGGCACGAATCCGCCCGTCGTCACCGTATTCTCCGACGTCGCCACGCCGATCAGCCTATGCCGCGGAGCACGCCGCCACGGGTCGCGACACCCCCGAGCGGGGGTGTGCGCGCCGTCTTGCGGGACCTCGCCGTGGCCGTCCGGCGGGGCGCTGACATACTCCGGGCACCGGTGCGATCGCGGAGAGAACGGAGCGTTCCGGTTTGTGGCGACACACCCGTCGCTGGATATAGTCACCCGATCCCCGGGTCAGACGTGAACACGATTCGCGTAGTGGATGCGGCCACCCCGCGGGCATGTCAGGTCGGAAAGCACAATGCAGAAGGTGTGAAGACACTTGGATTCAGCACAGAGCGGTAAGGCTCAGGGCTGCACGGTGGGCGTCGTTCGCGAGACGAACGACGGCGAGCGCCGCGTCGCCCTGGTCCCGAAGGTGGTCGGCAAACTGGTCGGCAGCGGCGTGGGCGTGACGGTCGAGGCCGGCGCCGGGCTCGGGGCGTTGATCCCCGACGAGGCCTACACCGCCGAGGGCGCCGTGATCGGCGATCCGTGGCAGGCCGACGTCATCGCCAAGGTCGCCGCGCCCGGTCGCGACGAGATCGGCCGCATGCGTCAGGGCCAGACCCTCATCGGGTTCCTCAACCCGCGCGGCGACGCGGAGGGCATCGCGGCGCTCACGGAGGCGGGCATCCAGGCGTTCGCCGTGGAGGCGATCCCGCGCATCTCGCGCGCGCAGGCCATGGACGCGCTGTCGTCGCAGGGCAACGTGTCCGGATACAAGGCCGTGATCCTCGCCGCGTCCGAATCCACGCGCTTCTTCCCGATGCTCACCACAGCGGCCGGCACGGTCAAGCCCGCCACCGTGCTGGTGCTCGGCGTGGGCGTGGCGGGGCTGCAGGCGCTGGCCACGGCCAAGCGGCTCGGCGGCCGGCCCACCGGCTACGACGTGCGTCCCGAGGTGGCCGATCAGGTGCGCTCCGTGGGTGCGCAGTGGCTCGACCTGGGCATCGACGCGGCCGGCGAGGGCGGCTACGCCCGCGAACTCACCGACGAGGAGCGCGACCAGCAGCAGCAGGCGCTGGAAGACGCGATCAAGGGATTCGACGTGGTCATCACCACCGCCCTGGTGCCCGGGCGCCCCGCGCCGCGGCTCGTCACGGCGGCGGCGGTCGAGGGCATGCGCCCCGGCAGCGTCATCGTGGACCTGGCCGGCGAGACGGGCGGCAACTGCGAGCTCACCGAGCCGGGGCAGACCGTGGTCAAGCACGGCGTCACCATCGCCTCGCCGCTGAACCTGCCGGCCACCATGCCCGAGCACGCGAGCGAGCTGTACTCGCGCAACGTGCTCGAGCTGCTGCAGCTCATGCTCGACGAGAACGCACAGCTCGCGCCCGACTTCTCCGACGAGATCCTCGCGGCCGCGTGCGTCACCCGAGCCAAGGAGGACAACTGATGTACACCGGACTGCTGGCGAACATCGCGATCCTGGTCCTCGCCGGGTTCGTGGGCTTCGCCGTGATCTCCAAGGTGCCCAACACGCTGCACACGCCGCTGATGTCGGGCACCAACGCCATCCACGGCATCGTGGTGCTGGGCGCCCTCGTGGTGCTGGGCAGCCTGCCCGAGAACGCCGGCTGGGGCGTGCGCATCATCGCGTTCGTCGCGCTGGTCTTCGGCACGCTCAACGTGATCGGCGGCTTCGCCGTCACCGACCGCATGCTCGGCATGTTCAAGGGTAAGAAGGAGGCGGCCAAGTGATCCTTGCTGCTGCGCACACCGCCAGCGAGGGGCTCCACTACACCGTCCTCGCGCTGTACATCGTCGCGTTCGCGATGTTCATCTACGGTCTGATGGGCCTGACCGGGCCCAAGACCGCCGTCCGCGGCAACTGGATCGCCGCGGTGGGCATGCTCATCGCCGTCGGCGCCACGCTGCTCAACGTCTACAACGAGGGGGCGGTGTCCGACGACGGCCACGGCCGCGTCGGCGTCCCCTCGATCAACTGGATCCTCATCGCCGTGGGCCTGGTGCTGGGCGTCGTGCTCGGCATCCCCCCGGCCCTGAAGACCAAGATGACGGCCATGCCGCAGCTGGTCGCCATGTTCAACGGCGTCGGCGGCGGCACCGTGGCCCTCATCGCGTGGGCCGAGGCCTCCGAGACCGACGGCTTCCTCAGCTTCCACGGCGTCGAGCCGGCCTCGCCCATGGTGGTGGGGTCGCTGATCGCCGCGATCATCGGCTCGATCTCGTTCTGGGGTTCGCTGGTGGCGTTCTC
>CAZDSL010000188.1:0-6029 GCA_964507655.1 uncultured Mycobacteriaceae bacterium
GCGGGCACCGTCTTCTCCATGCGGATGGGCCAGGCGATGAAGTCGGAGTGCCGCTTGATGATGCCGGTGAGCGTGGCCTCGGAGGCGTAGTCGAACAGGTGGTTCTCGTCGTCGGCCGGCTTGAGGTCGAGGATCACCGACGTGCCCTGCGGAGCGTCGGCCACGTCCTCGAGGGTGTAGGTGTCCTCGCCGGCCGACTGCCACTTGGTGCCCGTGGCCTCGCCCGCCTTGCAGGTGATCAGCGTGACCGTCCGCGCCACCATGAACGTGGAGTAGAAGCCGATGCCGAACTGGCCGATCAGCGCCTCGGCCGCCGCGGCGCCGCCGCCGTCCTTCGCCTCGCCGGCCGCGGCGAGGGCCTCGCGCAGCTGCCCGGTGCCCGACTTGGCGAGCGTGCCGATGAGGTCCACCACCTCCTCGCGCGACATTCCGATGCCGTTGTCGCGCACCGTGAGCGTGCGCGCGTCGGGATCCGGAACCACCTCGATGTGCAGGTCGGAGGTGTCGACGTCGAGGTCTTTGTCCTGGAAGGCGGCCAGGCGGAGCTTGTCCAGCGCGTCGGACGCGTTGGAGATGAGCTCGCGGAGGAACGAGTCCTTGTTGGTGTAGATCGAGTGGATCATCAGGTCGAGCAGCTGACGGGACTGCGCCTGGAACTCACGGGTTTCCACCGAGGGGGCCACGGGCCATTCCTTTCGAGCAGACGGGCTGTGCGGGGCGGCCCGGCCGTGCGACACGGCACGCGGATCCGCCGACGTCAGGCATGCTATCGCGCGCCTGCGACACCCCCCGCGCGGCATTTGCCCGCATCGCCGCCGCAGACGGGGCCGCTGTGTTTGGATCGGTGGCAGCAGGGCACATCGTCACCATCGATCACTGGAGCAACTTGCGGCACGCGATCCTGCGCGTCGACGCGAACGAGAGCGCGCCCTCGCCCGGCCGGTCCGCCAGGCCGCAGGGGCGGGCGCCGCTCCACCACCCCCGCAGAAAGGTGATTCCCCATGAAGAATCTGCTCGCCAAGATCAGCTTCGCCCAGTGGCTGGGGATCGTGCTGGCGGTGCTCGCGATCATCTTCGTGTTCACCAACACCGAGACCACCAAGATCACCCTCTACGGCCTGCACCTGAGCGGCCCCACGTGGCTGATCCTGCTCATCATCCTGGCGATCGGCTGGCTGATCGGCCTGCTCATGGGCCGCAGCCGCTACCGCGTCAAGGGCACAGCGGGCAAGTGACGGACGGGCGGGGCGGCGCCCCGGCGCTCGACGTGGTGCGGGCCGTGACGTTCGTGGCCTTCGACGAGGCCGGCGAGCGGGCCCTGCGCGCCGCGCTGGAACGACCGGCCGTCAGCGCTCCTCGCGGTTCTCGCCCGGCTCGTCCTCGCGCGCCCGCTTGGCGGCGTCGCGCATCTCGAGCCCGTCGGTGATCATGTCGCCGATCTCGCGGGTGACGTCGCGGACGCACCCGGTGATGATCGTGGCGATGCGCCCCACCCGCACCGCCACCGACTCGGCCGCCTCCTGCGCCATGTCCTTGCGGGCCTCGAACTTGCTCACCATGTGCCACCCCTCGCGGCTCGGTCCGTGGGGCGGGCCGCCGCTCGGGCCCGCCGCCGTCCATCATGCCGCACGGGGCGGCCTCCTCACGCCGCGCCGCCGGCCCGCTCGATCACCACGCCGGGCACCTCGGGGCGTCCCACCAGCGAGTTCGGCAGCGCGAACCGGAAGATCTTGCCCCACACCGAGCCGATCTGCCGGAAGAATCCTCCGGTGTTGTAGGGCAGCCCGTGGCGCCGGCACAGCTCCTCGACGCGCGGCGCCAGCTCCGGGTAGCGGTGCGCCGGCAGCTCGGGGAACAGGTGGTGCTCGATCTGGTGCGACAGGTTGCCGCTGAGGATGTGGAACAGCCGGCCGCCGGTGATGTTGGCCGAGCCCAGCATCTGCCGCACGTACCACTCGCCGCGGGTCTCCTCGGCCGTCTCCTCCTCGCTGAACGACGCGACGCCGCTGGGGAAGTGCCCGCAGAAGATGATCGAGTACGCCCACACGTTGCGCACCAGGTTGGCGGCGCCGTTGCCGAGCAGGGTGGTGACGAAGAACGGCCCGGTGAGCGCCGGGAACACCACGTAGTCCTTGAGCACCTGGCGGCCGGCCTTGCGCCACCAGCCGAGCGCGAGCGGCTTGATCTCGGACCAGCCCCGCTTGCCGGCGAGCACGTTCTCGATCTCCAGGTCGTGCAGCATCACGCCCCACTCGAACAGCAGCATGAGCGCCGTCGCGTACACGGGATTGCCCAGGTGGTAGGGGCTCCACTTCTGGTCGGGGTCCATCCGCAGGATGCCGTAGCCGATGTCGCGGTCGCGGCCGACGATGTTGGTGTACGTGTGGTGCATGTAGTTGTGCGAGTGGCGCCACTGGTCCGACGGGCACACCGTGTCCCACTCGAACGCGCGCGAGTTCAGCCGGCGCTCGCGCATCCAGTCGTACTGGCCGTGCATCACGTTGTGGCCGATCTCCATGTTGTCGAGGATCTTCGACAGGCTCAGCGCGCCCACGCCCGCCAGCCACACCGGCGGCACGAACGGGACGTACATCGCGGCGCGGCCGGCCACCTCGAGCCCGCGCTGCGCGGTGATGATGCGGTAGATGTACTCGCGGTCGTCGGCGCCGAGCTTCGCGACGGTCTCGGCGCGCATCTCGTCGAGCTCGCGGCCGATCTCCTCGACCTGCTCGCGGGTGAGCACCACGGGGTCGTCGGCGGTGCCGGTCTGCCGCGTGCCGCGGCGGGTGAGGGGTCCGAGCAGTGCGAACATGGGTCCTCCTGTGTGGTCGGCGGGCTCCCGCGCCGAGCCGGTCGGCCGGGGCACCCGGGGGATGGGGCGGCGGGTCAGATGTCGATCTCGACGTCGCCCAGCGCGCGGCTGACGCACAGCTGGATCGGCTGGTCGGGTTCGGCGTCGGCCTCGCCGGTGAGCAGGTTGCGGGTGCAGCCCGACCTGCGCACCGACGTGCAGGTGAAGCAGATGCCCATGCGGCAGCCGAAGTCGGGGTGCAGCCCCGCCCCCTCGGCCTGCTCGAGCAGCACTGCGCCGTCGTTCGCCGCCTCCACCCCGCTGGCGGTGAAGCGGACGGTGCCGTGCGGCCCGTCGTCCTCGGGCACGTCCAGCGCGGGGGCGGTGAACTCCTCGGTGTGCAGCGCGGCACCGAGGCCCCGCTCGTCGAACACCGCGCGCACGGCGTCCATCATCGGGGCCGGCCCGCACAGGTACGTCTGCGCGCCGGCCGCCCACGGGGCGACGGCGTCGAGGTGCGCGCCGGTGAAGTGCCCGGACACGTCGCCCCCGCCGTCCGCCGTGAAGCCCAGCGCCATCGTGACGCCGCGCGCGGCGGACAGGCGGCGCAGCTCGGCGGCGTGCACCAGGTCGGCCGGCCGGTCCACGTAGTGGAGGAACGCGATGCGCCCGGGGTGCCGCTCGTCGGTGAGGGTCCGCAGCATGGCGAGCACCGGCGTGATGCCGCTGCCGGCGCTGATGAGCACGATGTCGCGGGGGCGCGGCCGGGGCAGCCGGAACTCGCCGGCCGCCTCCTCGAGGTCCACCACCAGGCCGGGCCGGGCCGCGTCGTACAGCTCGCGCGAGACGATGCCGCCGTCGTGGGCCTTGACGGTGAGCGCGAAGCGCCCGTCGCGGCGGTGCTCGGAGGTGCACGGCGAGAAGCAGCGGGTGTGCCGCACGCCGTCGACCACCACGCCGATCTGCACGAACTGCCCGGCGGCGAAGCCGCGCCACCGCCGGGTGGGCGCCAGCTCCAGCGTCACCGAGTGTTCGTTCTCCCGGTGCACATCTGTAACGACGGCACGCAGGTCGCGCACGGTGACCGACGGGGCCACCAGCTCTGTGTAGGTGTCGACGCCGTGCGGGGTGGTCATCGCCTCGGCCAGCGCCAGCAGGCGGCCGCCCATTCTCCGGCCACGACGCATACGTGCTGCATTGATAGTCATTCCGCACCCTCCTGCGGTCGCCCTGTCCCGGCCCCTGCCGGGCGCCGGCGCCGTGCGGCGCCGGCGGTGCGGGCCGCCCCGTGCGGCCCTTCCACCCCGACCGTGCACGATCACTTTCAGTGCACAGTTGTACACTACAAAGTGTGACAGTGGAACCCGCATCGGCGTCAAGACCGCCCCCCTGTGATCCCGGACACCGCCATAGACTCGACGGCATGGTCGAGCCGCTCGCACAGCCGCAGCCCTCGCGCGCCGAGCGCAAGGAGCGCACCCGGCGCGCGCTGCTCGAGGCCACGCTCGACCTGCTCGACGAGCGCGGCTTCGCCGGGCTCAGCCTGCGCGAGGTGGCCCGCGCCGCCGGGATCGTGCCGACGGCCTTCTACCGCCACTTCGCCTCCCTGGACGATCTGGGCGTGAGCCTCGCCGAGGAGTCGATGCGCCTGGCGCGCCGGCTGTTCCGCGACGCCCGCCGCGGCGGCGAGGCCCCCGCGATCGCCGACGTCGTCGCGCTGCTCGCCCGCCGGGTGCGCGAGCATCCCCGCGAGTTCCGGTTCCTCGTGCGCGAGCGGCACGGCGGCAGCGCCGAGGTGCGCCGCGCCATCGACGCCGAGCTGCGGGCGACGGCCGGCGAGCTCGCCATCGACCTGGCCCGCCGCCCGGAGCTGTCCGCATGGCCCGCGGACGACCTGGAGACGGCGTCGTCGCTGCTCATCGGCGTGGCGCTGGAGGCCGTGCCGGAGCTGCTGGACCCGCCCCGGCACCGGTCCGACGGCAGCGATGCGGCCGTGGACCGCGCCGTCCGGCGCCTGCGGATGGTCGCGCTGGGCATGGCGGCCTGGCGGCCCGGCGACTGAACGGGCGCCCCGTGGCCGCGCGGGCGGGCCGGTCGGACGCGTTCGGGTTGAGGAGTGCACGGCCGGGCCTTAGCGTCTTCGTCAGGAAGCTCATCCACGATGCGACCGGCGCATCGCCCCGGCCGCCGCCTTCCGCGGTGCACGCGGGCGAGGCGCGGGAAGGGCCGATGTGAAGACCGTGCACGATGCCTGGCGCGGCATCCGCAAACCCGTGTTCATCCCGGCGTCGCTGATCATCGCGGCGATGATCGCGTTCGGCGTCGTCTACGGCAGCCGCACCGAAGACGCCTTCGGCACGCTCAAGGACGCGATCTCGGACGGCGTCGGCTGGTGGTACATCCTGGTGGCCACCGGGTTCGTGCTGTTCGCCGTGTACTGCGTGTTCAGCAAGGTCGGCAACATCAGGCTGGGCCGCGACGACGAGCGTCCCGAGTTCGGCGTGTTCTCGTGGTTCGCCATGCTCTTCAGCGCCGGCATGGGCATCGGCCTCGTCTTCTACGGGGTGGCCGAGCCGCTCTCGCACTACATCGATCCGCCCGAATCCGGCGGCATCGACGGCTCCACCGACGCCGCGGCGCGCCAGGCGCTGGACCTGACGATGTACCACTGGGGGCTGCACGCGTGGGCCATCTACGTGGTGGTCGGCCTGGGCCTGGCCTACATGACCTACCGCAAGGGCCGGCCGATGTCGGTGCGCTGGCTGCTCGAGCCGCTGCTGGGGCGCAAACGCATCGAGGGCCCCATCGGGCACACGATCGACGTGGTGGCGATCGTCGGCACGCTGTTCGGCATCGCCACGTCGCTGGGCTTCGGCGTGCAGCAGATCTCGGCGGGCCTGGAGTACCTGGGCTGGATGACGGTGGACAACCCCGTCAAGATCATCATCATCGCCGCCGTCACTGCGCTGGCCACGTTCTCGGTGGTCTCGGGCGTCACCAAGGGCCTCAAGTGGCTCTCCAACATCAACATGGTGCTCGCCGCGCTGCTCGCGCTGTTCGTGCTGGTGCTGGGCCCCACGCTGTTCCTCACCCAGTCGTGGGTGCAGAACCTCGGCGGCTACATCCAGTCGCTGCCCGCCGTCATGCTGCGCACCGCGCCGTTCTCCGACGACACGTGGCTGTCCGACTGGACGATCTTCTACTGGGGCTGGTGGATGAGCTGGGCGCCGTTCGTCGG
>CAZDSL010000189.1:0-6008 GCA_964507655.1 uncultured Mycobacteriaceae bacterium
GTACTTGTTGATGGTGATGGCGTTGACGCCGTGCCGGGCGAGCAGCGCGGCCATGGTCAGGCCGGCGGGGCCCGCCCCGACGACGAGGACGGTGGGCACGGCGTCGGCGCTCATGAACGGATTCCTTCCGGCATGGACTCACGGTAGCGCGCGGCGGCGGACGCCCCGCGGGGTGCGGCGGCGGATCGCCCGCCGCGCACCGGCCGGGTCTCAGCCGATCTCGAAGTACAGCGCGTGGTGCGACGCGCACGCGGGGTTGAAGCCCGCGCCGCACGCGGGGCAGGCGGGCGCGGCCAGATAGTCGCGGATCGGCAGCGTGGTGCCGCACGCTCCGCACAGGATCGCGTGGCGGCCGAAGTCGGCGGCCGGCCAGCGCTGCGCGGGGTGGCCGGCGTGCGCGGCGTGGCAGTGGATGCACGGGTAGAACGCGCGGCAGCACGCGAACTCGATCGCGACCACGTCGGCGGGGCCGTGGTAGTGCACGCAGCGGGTCTCGTCGTCGACGGGAGCGCCGAGGATGCGGGGACGGGGATCGTGCGGCACGGCGGCTCCTCGGGGCGCGGCGGGCCCGGCGCCCGCCGAGCCCCAGCCTACGAGCGGCGCCGGCCACTTCGGCCGCGCGCCCGCTCACCCGGTGGTGTAGGCCCCCGTCGTGTACGCACTTCCGGAGGATTCCTGGCCGCTCGGTCCTGTGTCCTGCGCCTCCGTGCCGCCCGTCACGGTGTGCAGCGCGCCGAGCCCTTCCTCGAGCACCCGCATGCCCTCGTCGAGCAGCGCGTGCAGGTCGGCGGTCTCGTCGCGCAGCCACGACTCGTACGCCGAGAGCGCCACGCCGAGCATCGTCCACGCCACTGACTGCGGCAGGTGGTCGAGCGGGTCCATGCCCAGGCGCCGCGCCATGTACTCGGCGATCGCCTGGCGCCAGTCGGTGTACATGAGCATCGAATAGGCCTGCAGCGGCTGCTCGCCCAGGATCAGGGCCATGCGGCGGCGGTGGGTGGCGGCCTCGTCGGGCGGAAAGGTGTTGAAACGCAAGAGGACCCGGCGCAGCCCCTCCGCCGGCGGCACATCCGGCGGCAGCGCCGCAAGCCCCTCGCGCATGCGCGCAAGGTGCCCCTCGAAGTCGCCCCACGGCGCCGCGTTCTTGGACGGGAAGTAGCGGAAGAACGTGCGCCGCGCGATGCCGGCCGTCTCCGCGATCTGGTCGACGCTGGTCTCCTCGAAGCCCTGCTCGGTGAACAGGGCGATGGCGATGGCGCTGATCCGATCGGCGCTCGTCGCGCGGCGGCGCCCCGTGCGCCCGGGCGGCCGGGTTCCTCGCGTCACGAAATCACCTCCGATGATGCAATTGTGCACGCGGTGCCACTAGAGTGGTGCATCGGGTCACACGCCACACCGGTGTGGCCGCCCGTCGAAGGAGGTACGCATGTCCGACCGCAATGCAGTGCAGGCCGACGCCGTCGACGCCGTCGTGGCGGAGGAGTCGCTGATCGAAGAGGTGTCGATCGACGGCATGTGCGGGGTCTACTGATGCCCGCCGCCGCCCCCGGGTTCGAGTCCGAGCCCGGGTGGCGGCTGCACCCCCAGGTGGCGCTGCGCCCCGAGCCGTTCGGCGCGCTGCTCTACCACTTCGGCACCAGGAAGCTGTCGTTCCTGAAGAACCGGACCATCGTGGGGATCGTGCAGTCGTTGCCCGAGCACCCGACCATCGCCGCGGCCATCGACGCGGCCGGTGTCGACGCGCAGTCCCGGCACCTGTACGTGCACGCGCTCTCGACGCTCGCGGCGTCGCACATGCTCGTGCGTTCCGAGCAGGCGGCCGCGTGAGCGGCGCCGCCCGAGCAGCATCGGAGGACCCATGACCGCCACCCTTTCCCAGCCCGCCCCCGTCGGCCGCCTCGTCGACCAGTTCGAGTCGGGCCTCGACGCCCCCATCTGCCTCACCTGGGAGCTCACCTACGCGTGCAACCTGTCGTGCGTGCACTGCCTGTCGTCCTCGGGCCGGCGCAACCCCGACGAGCTCACCACCGAGCAGTGCAAGGCGGTGATCGACGAGCTGCAGCGCATGCAGGTGTTCTACGTGAACATCGGCGGCGGTGAGCCCACCGTGCGCCCCGACTTCTGGGAGCTCGTCGACTACGCCACCGCGCACCAGGTGGGCGTGAAGTTCTCCACCAACGGCCTCAAGATCGACCGTGCCGTCGCCGAGCGCCTGGCCGCCTCCGACTATGTCGACGTGCAGATCTCGCTCGACGGCGCCACCGCCGAGGTCAACGACGCGGTGCGCGGCAAGGGCTCGTTCGACATGGCCACCAAGGCGCTGCAGAACCTCGCCGACGCCGGCTTCAAGGACGCCAAGATCTCGGTGGTGGTGACCCGGCACAACATCACCCAGCTCGACGAGTTCAAGGCGCTGGCCGACCGCTACGGCGCCACCCTGCGCATCACCCGCCTGCGCCCCTCGGGCCGCGCGGTGGACGTGTGGGACGAGCTGCACCCGCTGCCCGAGCAGCAGAAGGACCTCTACGACTGGCTCGTCGCGCACGGCGACAACGTGCTCACGGGCGACTCGTTCTTCCACCTGTCGGCCTACGGCGACGGCACCGGTGCCGGCGGCAACGGCGGCGGCCTGCCCGGGCTCAACCTGTGCGGCGCGGGCCGCGTGGTGTGCCTGATCGACCCGGTGGGCGACGTGTACGCCTGCCCGTTCGCCATCCACGACGAGTTCCTGGCCGGCAACGTGCTGCGCGACGGCGGCTTCTCGAGCGTGTGGAAGAACTCCGAGCTGTTCCGCGAGCTGCGCGAGCCGCAGTCGGCGGGCGCCTGCGCGAGCTGCCAGTTCTACGACTCGTGCCGCGGCGGCTGCATGGCGGCCAAGTTCTTCACCGGCCTGCCGCTGGACGGGCCCGACCCGGAGTGCGTGCAGGGCTACGGCGAGGCGCTGCTGGCCGACCGCGGCATCGACACGGTGCTGCCCAAGCCCAGCGTCGACCAGTCGCACCGCGGCCGCAAGCGCGGCGGCGGCCCGGGCACGCCGATCCCGCTCAACCTCATCACCCGGCCGCCGCGCCACGCCTGCGACGAGGATCCGCTCGCCGACCTGCCGCCGCAGATGCGCTGACGGCCACCCCACCCGATCGATTCGAGAGAGAAGCAGAAAAGTCATGGCAAACGCCTGGTTCGAGACCGTCGCCGAGGCCCAGCGCAGGGCGAAGAAGCAGCTGCCGCGCCCGGTGTACATGGCGCTGGTCGCCGGCTCCGAAAAGGGCCTGACCACCGGCGACAACGTCGACGCCTTCAGCGAGCTCGGGTTCGCCCCACACGTGGCGGGCCTGCACGACGAGCGCGAGCTGGCCACCGAGGTGATGGGCCAGCCGCTGTCGATGCCGGTGATGATCTCGCCCACCGGGGTGCAGGCCGTGCACCCCGACGGCGAGGTCGCGGTGGCGCGCGCCGCCGCCAACCGGGGCGTGGCGATGGGGCTGAGCTCGTTCGCCAGCAAGTCCATCGAGGACGTGGCCGCGGCCAACCCGCAGACGTTCTTCCAGATGTACTGGGTGGGCGACCGCGACACCCTCGTCGCGCGCATGGAGCGCGCCCGCGCCGCCGGGGCCAAGGGCCTGATCATGACCCTCGACTGGTCGTTCTCCAACGGCCGCGACTGGGGCAGCCCCGAGATCCCCGAGAAGATGGACTTCACGGCGATGCGCAAGAACGCCCTGCAGGGCGCGCTGCACCCCAAGTGGCTGCTGCAGTACGCCAAGTCCGGCTCGATCCCCGACCTCACCACGCCCAACCTCAAGAAGCCCGGCCAGCCGGCGCCCACCTTCTTCGGCGCCTACGGCGAGTGGATGGGCACGCCGCTGCCCACGTGGGAGGACGTGGCCTGGCTGCGCGAGCAGTGGGGCGAGAACTTCATGCTCAAGGGCGTCATGCGCCTCGACGACGCCAAGCGCGCCGTCGACGCGGGCGTCACCGCGATCTCCGTGTCCAACCACGGCGGCAACAACCTCGACGGCACCCCCGCGCCGATCCGCGCGCTGGGCCCCATCGCCGAAGCCGTGGGCGACCAGGTCGAGGTGGTCATGGACGGCGGCGTGCGCCGCGGCGGCGACGTGGCGAAGGCCCTCGCGCTGGGCGCCAAGGCCGTGATGATCGGCCGCGGGTACCTCTGGGGCCTCGCCGCCAATGGCCAGGCGGGCGTGGAGAACGTGCTCGACATCCTGCGCGGCGGCATCGACTCGGCGGTGCTGGGCCTGGGGCACAAGTCGGTGCACGACCTCGGCCGCTCCGACCTCATCATCCCCGACGACTTCGAGCGGAGGCTGGGCGCCTGACCGGCCCGAGCCGCCACGGACCCGCGCGAGCCGAGCAGGCCGCGCGGGTCCGCGCCGTCGGGGGAGGCGGGGCCGCGGGCGCATCGACGGGAGGCGGCGCCGGGGCGGGAGCGGTCCGCGGCGTGCCGCCGGCCGGGCGGGTGCCGCTGGCCGCGCGCGTGCCGCTGGCCGGGCGGGTGCCGGGCTCGGCGGTGATGTTCGGCCCGCACGTGACCAACCTCGGCGACGGGCGCACGCTCTCGGACCGGCATGTGGCCTACTACCGGGCGCGGGCGGAGGGCGGGGCGGGCGTCATCGTCACCGAGACGGCCTCGGTGCATCCGTCGGACCATCCCTACGAGCGCGCGCCGCTGGCGTCCGCGTGCGCCGACGGCTGGGGGGCCGTCGCCGCCGCGTGCCGCCCGCACGGCGCCCTCGTGCTCGCGGGGCTGGGCCACCGCGGCCTGCAGGGATCGAGCGCGCACCACCGCGCCGCTCTGTGGGGGCCGTCGGCTGTGCCCGACCCGGCCACCCGCGAGATGCCCGCGGTGATGGAGCCGGGCGACATCCGCGCCCTCGTCGCCGGGTTCGCCGACGCGGCGGCGCCGGCGGTGGCGTCCGGCTGCGATGGCGTCGAGATCGACGCGGGGCCGCGCTCGCTGCTGCGCCAGTTCCTCTCGGACATCACGAACCACCGCGACGACGCCTACGGGGCCGACCGCGCGCTGCTGCTGCTCGAGGTGCTCGCGGCGGCGCGGGCGGCGATCGGCGACGAGGCGGCGCTGGCGCTGCGGCTGAGCTGCGACGAGTGCACCGGCTGGGGCGGCATCACGCCCGCCTCGGCCGCCGCGGTGGCGGATCGCGCGGCGCCGCTGATCGACCTGCTCACCGTGGTGCGCGGCGGGCTGTATTCCGTGGACGCCTACCGGCCTCCCGCGCAGCCGTCCTGGTCGGAGGAGCGCGGGCAGTCGCCCACCGTGCCCGGTTTCAACGGCGAGGCCTTGCGCACGGTGCGGGCCGCGGTGGCGGGGCGCTGCGCGGTGGCGCTGCAAGGCTCGGTGGTGGACCCGGCGCTGGCGCAGCGGGCGCTGGACGACGACGCCGCCGACCTGGTGGAGATGACGCGCGCCCAGATCGCCGACCCGCACCTGGTGGCCCGGGCACGCGTGGGCGCGCCGCACCGGCCGTGCCTGCTGTGCAACCAGGCGTGCATGGTGGACGACCCGCGCAACCCGGTGGTCGACTGCGTCGTGCGCCCGGCGGTGCCGGGGGAGGCGTACGCGCCGGGGCCCGGGGCGACCGCGGCGGCGATGCCCGTGGTCCAGCCGTCCGAGGCGCTGGTGCTGGGCGCCGGTGTCGCCGGGCTCGCCGCGGCGCGGGCCCTGGCGGAGGGCGGCGTGCGGGTGACGGTGCTCGAACGTGCCGCCGCGCCCGGCGGGGTGCTGCGGGCGGCCGCGGTGGCGCGGCCCGCGCTTGCCGCCCTGCTCGACTGGCTCGAGGGCGAGTGCGCGCGGCTCGGCGTGCTGCTCGAGTGCGGCGTTCCCGACGGTGCGCGGCGCGTGGCGACGGCACTGCGGAGCGGCACGCCGGTGATCCAGGCGACCGGAGGCATCCCGCGGCCCGCGGGCGTGCCCTGCGAGGCGTGGGCCGAGGCCGCGGCGGTGCTGGGCGGGGCGGTGCCGGGCGGGGCGG
>CAZDSL010000190.1:0-6005 GCA_964507655.1 uncultured Mycobacteriaceae bacterium
CTCGCGGGTGGTCCCGCCGGGGGTGCGCACGCGGCCGGCCGCCGTGCTCATGCTGGTGGGCGAGCGCCCGGCGTCGGCCGGCCCGTCCGCCGGCCCCGCCGACGTGCCCGACGCCGACATCCTGCTCACCCAGCGCGCGTCCACGCTCCGGCACCACAGCGGCCAGGTGGCGTTCCCCGGCGGTGCGGCCGACCCGGGCGACGACGGTCCCGTGGGCACCGCGCTGCGCGAGGCGCAGGAGGAGACGGGCCTGCGCCCGGAGGGCGTCCAGCCGCTGGCGGTGCTGCCGGAGCTGTTCATCCCGCCGTCCGGGTTCATGGTGAGCCCCGTGCTGGCGTACTGGCGCGAGCCCAGCCCCGTGCAGGTGGTCGACCGCGGCGAGACGGAGCGCGTGGTGCGCGTGCCGCTGCGCGCGCTCGTCGACCCGGCCCACCGCTTCCAGGTGCGCTACCGCCGGCTGTTCAAGGGGCCGGCGTTCGCGGTCGACGGCCTGCTGGTGTGGGGCTTCACGGCGGGGCTGCTCACGGCGCTCATCGCGGAGGCCGGCTGGGAGAGGGAATGGGACACCGGTGACGTGAGGGAGCTCGACATGACTCTGGCGGAGGTCGACGAGCAGGCCACCCGCAGGTGACGGGCTCGACCTGGCTCGACGTCGCGGTCGTGGCCGTGGCGGTGCTCGCGGCGATGTCGGGGTGGCGCTACGGGGCGGTGGCGTCGGCGCTCGCGTTCCTCGGGGTGCTCGGCGGCCTGGCGGCGGGCATCGCCGTCACCCCGCACTTGGTGGGCGGCGTGCACGACGCGCGCGGCCGCCTGTTCCTGGGCATCCTCATCATCGTGCTGCTCGCGGTGTGCGGCGAGGTGGTGGGCGTGCTCATCGGCCGCGTCGCCCGCCGGTTCATCCGCAACGACGCGGCGCGGGCCGTCGACTCCACGGTGGGCGCGCTGTTCCAGGCCGTCGCCGTGCTCGTGACGGCCTGGCTGCTGGCGGTGCCCGTGGCCACCAACACGCAGACGGCCGCCGCCGGGGCGGTGCGCGACTCGTGGGTGCTCAGCAACGTCGACGCCCTGGCGCCGTCGTGGCTGCGCGCGGTGCCCGGCAGGCTCTCGGCGCTGCTCGACACCTCGGGGCTGCCCGACGTGCTCGGGCCGTTCGCCCGCACCCCCATCACCGACGTGGACCCGCCCGACCCGTCCGTCGTCACCGACCCGGGCGTGGTGGCGGCCGGGGCCGGCGTGTTCGAGATCCGCGGCCAGGCGCCCGGATGCCAGCGCACGCTGGAGGGCACCGGCTTCGTGGTGGCCCCGCGGCGGGTGATCACCAACGCGCACGTGGTGGCGGGCACGTCGTCGGTGTCGGTGATGACCTCCGACGGTCCGCTGCCCGCGACGGTGGTGCTGTTCGATTCGCAGACCGACGTGGCGGTGCTGGCCGTGCCGGGGCTGACGGCGGCGCCGCTGGAGTTCGCGCAGGGGCCGGCGCACAGCGGGCAGGACGCCGTGGTGCTGGGGTACCCGGGCGGCGGCCCGTTCACGGCCAGCCCGGCCCGGGTGCGCGACATGATCATGCTGACCGGCCCCGACATCCACCACTCGACCACCGTCAAGCGCGAGGTCTACACGATCCGCGGCGAGGTGCGCTCCGGCAACTCGGGCGGCCCGCTCCTGGCCACCGACGGCACGGTGCTGGGCGTGGTGTTCGGCGCGGCGGTGGACGACCCGGACACCGGCTTCGCGCTCACCGCCGACGAGGTGGCCGACGAGGTGGCCTCGGCGCGCGAATGGTCGGGGCCGGTGGGCACGGGCGCCTGCGTGGCGTGACGCGCCGCGCGCCCGCGCGCCTCAGCGGGGGCCGTCGGCGCGGTGCAGGCCGTCGAGGAACGCCCGCAGGGCCGCCGTGGTCTCGTCCGGGGCCTCCTGCTGCACGTAGTGGCCGGTGGGCAGCGTCTCCAGGCGGCGGTGCGGCGCCCAGCGCGTGCAGCGGCGGAACGTGCGGGGCAGCACGTACGGGTCGCGCGCGCCGCTGATTTCGAGCACGGGCACGCCGGGTGTGGGCTCCATGGCGGCGCGGAAGCGGGCGCCGTCGGGCCGGAACTGGCTGCGGAAGGCCCAGCGGTGGTACTCCAGCGCGCAGTGCGCGGTGCCGTCGATGCGGATGGCGTCGCGGGCGCGCCGGACCGTCTCGGCGAAGTCGTCGGTGCCCGCCCACTCGGCGCCCGCGCGGGCCCGCAGCAGCCGGGCGGCGCCGTCGCCGTCGTCCGCGGTGAGGCGCCGCTCGCCCACGCGGGGCACCTGGTTCCACAGCAGGCCGGGGGTGAGGGCGGAGCGCTGGGCGCCGTCGCGCAGCACCGCCTCGCGCAGGGCCAGCGGATGCGGCGCGGAGACGGTGGCGATGGCGGTGACGTGCGCCGGGTACAGCACGGCCGCGGCCCAGCAGATCAGGCCGCCGTCGGAGTGGCCGATCAGCGTCGCCTCGTCGTAGCCGAGCCCGCGGACCAGCCCGGAGACGTCGCCGGCGAGCGTCCAGCCGTCGTAGCCGCGCGGGGGCTTGTCGCTGTCGCCGTAGCCGCGCAGGTCGACGGCCACGGTGCGGTAGCCGGCCTCGCCCAGCGCGGTGAGCTGATGCCGCCACGACCACCAGTACTGCGCGAAGCCGTGGATCAGCACCACCAGCGGCGCGGAGGGATCGGTGGGGCCCGTCTCGGCCACGTGCAGCCGGATGCCGTTGCCGCGCACGTCGAGGTGGCGCCACGGGCCGGGGTGGCGCACGGTGGACGGGTCGGGCGCGGGGGCGTCAGCCATCGCCGCGTCGGTGGGCGCGCGGGGCGGCGGCGTGGGGTGCGGGGCGGAGCGGGAGCAAGGCCGTCAGCGGGCGTGCTTGCCGGATGCGGCGGCGGCCGCCTCGGCCAGCGAACGCTCGTGCACCGACGCGTCGGGGCCCGCGGTGGGGGCCTGCTGGCGGCCGGTGGGCAGCACGCTGGGGATCTCCTTGACCGAGTCGATGGTCTTGCTCGGCGCCCTCAGCTTGCGCACCCGCAGGAAGCCGAGCAGCCCGGCGACGGCCGCGGCCACGATCTGGATGCCGAACACGATGAGGAACGCCGCCCAGCGCGGCAGCCACTCGCTGAGCAGCTCGCCCACGAAGAAGAAGAAGAAAAAGGTGCTGAACAGCAGGATCACGGCGGCGATCACGAAGAACACGCTGCCCTGCAGGGCCTTCTTGACCTCGCCGGTGACCTCCGCCTTGGCCAGCTCCACCTCGGCGCGCACGAGGGTGGAGACCTGGCTGGTGGCGTTCTTGACGAGCGTGCCGATCGAGGCGTCGGCGGCCGCGGGGTCGAGGTCCGACAGCGGGATCGAGGCCAGCGACGACGGTGCGCCTGCGCCGCTGCCGCGGCCGGTGGTGCGGTCGGTGAAGCTCACAACAACCCTCCGAATACGTGTGTACGTCCAGGTGCGCGCGGCACCTCGGCCTCGACTGCTCATCGTGCCATGACGGCCCGCCCCGCACATGCCGGGTGCCGCAGATCGGCCCGCCGTCAGGGCTGCGCGGCGGCGTCGTCGGCCAGGCGGCGGTGGTGGCGCCCGCGCAGGATCGTCGCGACCGAGCCGAGTACCGCCGCGATGAACGAGCCGGCGAGCACGGCGATCTTCGCCATTTCCACCGCGTCGCCGTGCTCGTAGCCCGCCAGCGACAGCTCCGCGATGAGCAGGCTGACCGTGAAGCCGATGCCGCCGATCACCGCGAGCGCGAACATGTCGGCGTGCTGCAGGCCGCGCGGGATGTGCGCGACGCCCAGCCGGATCGCCAGCCACGAGGCGCCGAAGATGCCCACGGTCTTGCCCACCACCAGGCCCACCACCACGCCGAGGGCGATGCGGTCGGAGCCGATCTCGCCCAGCAGCGCGCTGTCGACGTGCACGCCCGCGGCGAAGAACGCGAAGATCGGCACGCACAGGCCCGCCGACCACGGGGTGATGCGCTCGGCGAGCCGGGTGGCGGGCGAGGCGGTCTCGCCGCGGTCGCGCCGCACGCGCGTGAGCAGGCCCAGCGCCACGCCCGCGATGGTGGCGTGGATGCCGGAGCTGTGCATGAACACCCAGGTGAGCAGCGCCAGCGGCACGTACAGCCAGGGCGTGGTGATGCGGCGGTGCTGGGCGACTGCGTAGACGACGAGGCAGACGATGACGCCGGCCAGCCACCCCAGGGCGATGCCGCTGGCGAACACGAACGCGATGACGGCGATGCCGATGAGGTCGTCCACCACGGCGAGGCTGAGCAGGAACACGCGGGCCGTGGCGGGCAGGTTGCGGGCCGTGAGCGACAGGACGCCGAGGGCGAAGGCGATGTCGGTGGCGATGGGGATCGCCCACGCCTGCCCGATGCCGGGGCTGCCCCAGCCGATGGCGAGGGTGATCAGGGCGGGCACGATGACGCCGCCGACCGCCGCGATCACCGGCAGCGCGGCCTTCTTGCGGTCGGACAGGTCGCCCAGCACCATCTCGCGCTTGAGCTCCACGCCCGCGATGAAGAAGAAGACGGCGAGCAGGCCGTCCTTGGCCCAGTCGCCCAGCGAGAGGTCCAGGCCCAGGGCGGACGGGCCGACGACCGTGTCGCGCAGGCCCGCGTAGGCGTCGTAGAGGGGGGTGTTGGCGCAGATCAGCGCGAGCACGGCCGCCGCCAGCAGCAGCAGGCCGCCCACCGTCTCGGCGCGGAGGGCCTCGGCGAAGCGCGAGGGGAGGGGGCGCCGGGGCGCGTCGTGCGCGGTGGTGCCGCCGGCGTCGTCGGGGGGAGTGCTCGGCATGGGTGGCGGTGGCCCTTCTGTGCGGCGTTGTCGCTGAGCCGGCGCGCGGCACCGACTGCCGACCAGACTTCCCGGCACACCGGGGCGGAGTCTACCGGGGGCGCGGGCCGCGGCGGGCGCGCGGGCGGGTTCGGCCGAAGTGTGATCCAAAGCCGGAGAATCGTCCTACAATCTGGAGATGTCTGCGTTGAAACAATTGCAACGCGGCAGCCGGAACATAGTTTCATGCCGTTGAGCTGGGCGGGTAACGCCACAGTGCGGCGGGCGTATATCCCGGGTGGACAACCACGGTTGCGGCGTCTTTGTACCGTTCGGATGACAGTCGTGATGACCGGGAGGCGAATCGCTCTTCGCGCGCGGTTACCGGTCGGTTCATTGGTGTTATTCTGAGTTTCGGCACCGGAGTGGCAGGCGTGTGACCAGCGGTTGGAGGCCGCGGCACGCGTGGTCGCGCCCTCATTGAAGGGGGCTGCGGGGTTCCGGTGATGCAACAAGGGGTCGGGCGCTGCACGTTCTGAAGCCTGAGGAGGGCACATATGGCTAAAGGCAGGGAATACGGATGCGATGCGCGTTCGTACGGGGGAGCCAGGAAGGTGGTCGGCGGCGCGGCCGCCTTCGCCACGCTGGCGTGGTTGACGATTCCGGGAATCGCCATCGCGGCGCCGACGGGTCAGCAGGATTCGGGCACGCAGGCCCGGTGCGAGCACAAGACCGACATCGGTGGCGGTCAGGTGTACGTCGGCAGCAGCTGCGCCGCCGACGTGAACATCCCGGGCATCGACCGGGCCTGGGCCAGCCAGACGGTGACCGACATCATCGCCTCGGCCAATGCGGTGATCCCGGCGGGCTGGGTGTCGGGCGGCGTCGGTGTGGACGGGCACGTCACGGTGACGATCCCGGGCCTGCCGGCATTCGATCTGCCGGGCTTCAGCGTGGGCAGCGCCGCCGGTGCCGCGGTGGGCAGTGCCGCGCTCGGCAGCGTGACGCTGGGCAGTTCGGCGCTGCTGCCGATCCTGGCGCTGGGCAGCTCGGGCGCGCTCGGCAGCGAGGCCGGTGACGGCAGCACCTCCGGTGGTAGCAGCACGGACCTGACGTCGAGCCTCGAGAAGATCTTCGCCGGCAGCATCGGCGACGGCAGCACCGGATCGGGCAGCGATGAGCTGCCGAGCAGCTCGGAGCTCGATTTCGGCAGCCTCGAAGACC
>CAZDSL010000191.1:0-5962 GCA_964507655.1 uncultured Mycobacteriaceae bacterium
GCCCCTCGCCCGGGTGCGCGCCGCCGCCGGCCCAGTCGGTGCCCCGCGCGCCCATCTACCGCTCCCCCGCCGCGGCCGCGCCGGCGCCCACCGGGCGCACGCCGCCGGCGCGGTCGACCAGCGCCTCGTACTGCGCCGGGTCGGTGAGCTCCTGCCCCAGGCGCACCGTCTTGTTGGCCCCGTGGAAGTCGGACGACCCCGTGGTGAGCAGCCCGTGCTCGGCGGCCAGCGCGCGCAGGAGGGCGCGGTCGGCCGGGGCGTGGTCGGGGTGGTCGACCTCCACGCCGGCCAGGCCGCGGCCGGCCAGCTCGGCGATCTGGCCCATGTCCATCAGCGGCCCCCGGGTGCGGGCGCGGGGATGCGCGATCACCGTGACGCCGCCCGCCTCCGCCACCGCGCGCACCGCGTCGTCGAGGGGCGTGTCGCGTTTGGACTCGTAGTACGGGGAGTCCCTGCTCAGCAGTCGCGTGAACGCCTCGGGCACGGTGGCCACCACCCCGGCGTCGACGAGCGCGCGCGCCAGGTGCGGGCGGCCGGGCACGCGGTGCGGATCGGCGAACAGCGCGTCGACGTCGACGGGGATCCCGTCGGCCCGCATGCGCTCGGCCATCACCCGCAGCCGGCGCGCGCGCTCGCCGCGCAGGCGGCCGGTCTCGGCGGCGACGGCCGGGGCGCCCGGATCGAACAGGTAGCACAGCAGGTGCACCGCCACCGGCGCCCCGGGTGCCGCCGGGTCGTCGCCCTCGGCGCGCCCCTCGCACGACCACTCCATGCCGCGCACCAGGGTGAGCGGCCTCGCCGCGGCGCGCGCGGCCTCCGCGGCCTCCGCCCACCCGGCGGTGGTGTCGTGGTCGGTGATGGCCACGACGTCGAGCCGCGCCTCCGCCGCGGCCGCGACGAGCCCGCGCGGCGTGACGGTGCCGTCGGAGGCGCTGGTGTGGGCGTGAAGGTCGATTCGCACGTGCCCAGTGTGTCAGCGTCCGGCCGGCCGCGCCGCCGGCGCCACCCGGCGGCGGATCACAGCGAGGCCGCGGGGCGGGTGGGTTCGCACGGATCGATGCCGGCCTCAGCCCAGGCCGCGCGCAACTCCTCCGCCCCGCGCACCCGCACCCAGGCCGCCTCCGTGGCGGTGATCGGCACTGCCTCGAGGAACCGGACCGGTTCGCGCGGCGGGGCGGCGGGCGCGTCGGGGATGTCCGAATCGCCGAGCAGCACGGCGGTGAAGGCGCACCCCGCCCACATGGGTTCGGCGAGGTCGACGATGCCGTCGGCCGCGAGCACCACGCCCTCGACGGCGGGGGCGGCGGCGAGCACCGCTACGGAGCGGTGCAGGCCGGCGGGGACGCCGCCGGTGGGCCGCAGCGACACGACGACCTCCGCGCGGGGGCCCCGCACCGGGTCGGCCACGATGTCGGTGGGATCGGCCATGGGCGACCGGGAGCAGCCCACCGAGACGAAGCGCAGCAGCGGCCCGCCGCCGTCGCCCGGCTCCGCGAGGAAGCACTGCACGTCGATCTGCTCGAGGCCCACGAACGTCACCGCCGCCGAGGCCGCCGGCTCGCCGCCGAACCACTCGCGCAGATGGCGCCTCACCGTCTCGATACCGCTGTCCGACACGCCCCCATCTAACCCGACGGGCACGTCCGCCCCGCCGGTGGCAGGCTGGACGCCGACCGCCGCGCCGTGAGAAGGGATCCCCCGTGCCCCAGCCGTCCCGTCCCGTCCCCGCCCCGGACGCCGCCGCGGTGCGCGAGGCCGTCGCCGCCCTCATGCCCCGGGCCCGCGACGACCTGGCCGCGCTGGTCGCCATCCCCACGCTCGCCGACGCCCGCCAGGTGGACCCGGCCGAGTGCCTGCGGGGCGCGCGGTGGACCGCCGACGCGTTCGCCGCCGCCGGCATCGACGACGTGGAGCTCGTCACCACCTCGGACGGCTCGCCCGCGGTGATCGGGCACCGTCCCGCGGCGCCCGGCATGCCCACGGTGCTGCTCTACTGCCACTACGACATCCAGCCCGCCGGCGACCGCGCCCTGTGGAGCAGCGACCCGTTCACGCTCACCGAGCGGGACGGCCGCTGGTACGGGCGCGGCGCGGCCGACTGCAAGGGCAATCTGGTCATGCACCTCACCGCCCTGCGCGCCCTCGGCGCCGACGGCCTGGGCGGCGTGGGCGTGCGCGTGGTGGCCGAGGGCTCCGAGGAGATGGGCACGGGCGGCCTCGAGGATCTGGTGGCCGAGCGCCCCGAGCTGTTCGCGGCCGACCTCATCCTCATCGCCGACAGCGGCAACATCGCCGCGGGCCGGCCCACGCTCACCACCAGCCTGCGCGGCATGGCCGCCGTGGTGGCGCGCATCGACACGCTCGCCGGCGAGGTGCACTCGGGGATGTTCGGCGGCCCGGCGCCCGACGCCCTCGCCGCGCTCATCGCCCTGCTCGCCACGCTCCACGACGAGTCCGGCGGCACCACCGTCGACGGCCTCGACTCCCGCGGCGTCTGGGAGGGCGCCGCCTACCCGGCCGACCGCTTCCGCTCCGACGCCGGGGTGCTCGACGGCGTCGCCCTGCTCGGCGACGGCGAGGTGGCCGACATGGTCTGGGCCCGCCCCTCCGTCACCGTGCTCGGCATCGACTGCCCGCCCGTGGTGGGCTCCGCCGCCGCCGTGCAGCCGCACGCGTCCGCGCGGATCAGCCTCCGCGTGCCGCCGGGCATGGACCCGTCGGCCGCCCAGGACGCGCTCGAGGCCCACCTGCGCGCCCGCGTGCCGTGGGGTGCGCGGCTGACGGTGCAGCGCGAGCCGGTGGGCCGCCCGTTCCTCGCGCGCACCGACGGGCCCCTGTACGCCGAGCTGCGCGGCGCGCTGGAGGACGCCTTCGGCGCGCCGGTGGCGGTGAGCGGGCAGGGCGGGTCGATCCCGCTGTGCACCGCGCTCGCCGCGCAGCACCCGTCCGCCGAGATCGCGCTGTTCGGGGTGGAGGAGCCGCAGTGCGCCATCCACGCCCCCGACGAGAGCGTCGACCCGGGCGAGATCGAGCGCTGCGCGGCGGCGGAGGCCCTGCTGCTGCGGCGGCTGGGCGCGTGACGCGGCGCCCGCGCGGCGGCTACAGGGCCAGCCGGGCGAGGATGTCGCGCCCCTCCTCGGCGCGCGCCGGGTCGCACAGCACGTCGTAGCGGCCCGCCACCAGCTGCATGGTGGAGGCGAAGTCGCGCTGCCCGCGGGTGGCCGCGTACGGCACCGAGGCGCTGATGAGCCCGAAGATGATGCCGCCCACGAGGCCCAGCACCAGCGGCCCCGCGTAGTGGCCGGTGACGATGCTCAGCAGCAGGCCGAAGAAGATGCCCAGCCACGCCCCCGACGCCAGGCCGCCCGCGAGCACCTTGCCCCAGGTGAGCCGCCCGAGCACCCGCTCGACCTGCATGAGGTCGACGCCGACGATCGTCACCTTCTCCACCGGGAATTCGCTGTCGGCCAGGTGGTCGACGGCCTTCTGGGCGTCCGCGTAGGTGGTGTACGAGGCGATCGGCCAGCCGGTGGGCGGCGTGGGCAGTCCGCGCCGGGGCTGGGGACCGCCTGCCAGGGGATTGGTCATATGCCAAGCCTTACAGCCGATGCCGGTGTGGGCAAGCGGCGATCGGGGGCCGCACGCCTTAGCCTTGCCCCATGGCATCGGTGAGCAAAATGTTCGCGGCGCGCCTGGCGGGCCTGCTGGTCCTGGGGCCCGACGGCGAATCGATCGGGCGCGTACGCGACATCGTCATCAGCCTGCGCCTGGGCCGCCAGCCGCCCCGGGTGCTCGGCCTGGTGGTGGAGCTGGCCACCCGCCGCCGCATCTTCGTGCCGATGCTGCGGGTGACGGCCGTCGAACCCAGCTCGATCACGCTCACCACCGGCACCGTGTCGCTGCGCCGGTTCACCCGCCGGCAGTCCGAGACGCTGGTGTTCGCCGAGGTGCTCGACTCGCGCGTGCGGGTCACCGACCCCGAGCTCGACGAGCTCGCGGGCGGCGAGGCCGTGGTGGTCGACCTGGGCCTCGAGCGCACGCGCTCGCGCGACTGGGTCGTGGGCCGGGTCGCGGTGCGCAAGCGCCGCGGGCGGCTCGGCCGGCGATCCGCCATCCACGTCACCGACTGGAAGTTCGTCGAGGGGCTCGACCGGTACGCGCTCACCCTCCCCGGCCAGGACACCACCGAGCTGCTCGCGCAGTTCGAGGGCATGCGCCCGGCCGACCTCGCCATGTCGATGCGGGAGCTGCCCGCCAAGCGGCGCCGCGAGCTGGCCGCGGCGCTGGACGACGAGCGGCTGGCCGACGTCGTCCAGGAGCTGCCCGCCGACGACCAGACCGACCTGCTCACCCACCTGGGCGAGAAGCGCGCCGTCGACGTGCTCGAGGCGATGGACCCCGACGACGCGGCCGACCTGCTCGGCGTGCTCGCCGAGCCGGAGGCCGAATCGTTCCTGCAGCTGATGAACCCCGAGGATTCCGCCCCGGTGCGGCGCCTGCTGGAGCACTCCCCCGACACCGCCGGCGGCCTGATGACCCCCAAGCCGGTGGTGATCACCCCCAACACCACCGTCGCGGAGGCCCTGGCGCGGCTGCGTCACCCCGACCTCACGCCGGCCCTGTCGAGCATGGTGTTCGTCACCCGCCCGCCCACCGTCACCCCCACCGGCCGCTACATGGGCTGCGTGCACATGCAGGTGCTGCTGCGCGAGCCGCCGGCCGAAATGGTGGGCGGCGTCGTGGACAACGACCTGCCGCGGCTCGACCCGGCCGACACGCTGGCCGCCGTCACCCGCTATTTCGCCACCTACAATCTGGTGTGCGGCCCCGTGGTCGACGACGAGGGCCACCTGCTGGGGGCGGTGAGCGTCGACGACCTGCTCGACCATCTGCTGCCCGAAGACTGGCGCGAGCGCGACGACGACCTCTCCGACGCCGAGATCGTCGTCGACGACGCCGCGCCCGCCCCGTCCCCCGGCTCCCCCCACGGAAGGCCGCTCCATGGCTGACACCCGCCCCGGCGGCCGTGCCACCGGCTCGCAGCGCCTGGACACTCCGCGCGACCGCCGCCTGCTCAACCTGCACGTGGATCCGGAGGCCGCCGGGCGAGTCAGCGAGCAGATCGCGCGCTTCTTCGGCACCGTGCGCTACCTGGCCATCCAGACGGTCATCGTGGTGGTGTGGATCGTGCTCAACGTCGCCGCCGTGCGGCTGCGCTGGGACCCGTACCCCTTCATCCTGCTCAACCTGGCCTTCTCCACCCAGGCGGCGTACGCGGCGCCGCTGATCCTCCTGGCGCAGAACCGGCAGGAGAACCGCGACCGCGTCTCGCTCGAGGAGGACCGCGCCCGCGCCGCGCAGACGAAGGCCGACACCGAGTTCCTCGCCCGCGAGCTCGCGGCGCTGCGCCTCGCCGTGGGCGAGGTGGCCACCCGCGATTACCTGCGCCGCGAGCTCGACGACATCCGCGAGCTTCTCGAGCAGGCGCAGCGGTCCGGCGACGCCGCCGCCGAGCCGCCGGACGCGCACGCCGGCGACGGCACGCGCGACGCGCCGTAACGGGCATCCGCGGCGCGGCGATCACCCCGGTGTGACCATCGCCACTCCCCCGCACGCCCCGGCGCGCCGCGCGCGCACCGCGGCGTGCGGGGCGGCCCCCGTCTCCGGTTCCGGATGCGGACGGGCAGGCGCGTCTGTAGCCTTGGTCACATTCGGGTCTCGGGCTGAAACGGGGGTTTCGTAGGTGAACGGTTCGAACTGGACGCCCTCCCCGCACGCATCGCTGCAGCAGCAGCCGCACGATGCGGCACCCGGGGCCCCCGCACAGCCCGGCACCGCGCGCTCACCGCACCGCCTGCTCACCCGCCTCGCCCTCGTGGGGCTGCTGCCGCTCTCGTTCGCGGCGCTGGCCGCCGCCGGGCCCGGCTCCGGGCTGCCCGGCACCGCCGCCCGGCCTGCGCAC
>CAZDSL010000192.1:0-3948 GCA_964507655.1 uncultured Mycobacteriaceae bacterium
GCGGAGGGCTGACGCCCAAGCCATCTATCCGCGCGGAGGGCTGACGCCCAAGGCATCTATCCGCGCGGAGGGCTCACGCCCCTCAGATCGCAGGGGCCCGCCCCCACGACGGCCGCGCGTTCCGGAGACGGAGCGCGCGGCCGTCGGCGTTTTCCGGGCGTCCGGCCCGTTACCCCGTTCCTCCCGGCCCGCGGAACAAAGCGTGGCTCGGCAGGGAGCCGCGGGTGTGTGCTCGCTCACACCCGCACGGTCCCATCGCCACGCCCCCACCGGGGCGGGAAGGAACGCCATGAGCCCGACCCCACAGGTCGACGACGCGAAGGAGCAGGGCTGGTCGCCCCGCCTCGTGTGTTCGCTCGTCTCCATCGTGCTCGTCCTCGAGCTGCTCAGCGTCAGCTACATCATGATCTCGATGGCGCTGCCCGACATCGCCACGCACTACCGGACGACCCAGGGCGCCTGGCTGATCACCGGCTTCCTGCTGCTCGGCGCCGTCGCCGCCCCGCTGGTGGGCAAGCTCGCCGACATCTACGGCAAGCGCCGGCTGCTCATCATCTGCCTGGCGGCCTCCGCCGTCGGCTCCGTGATCTCGGCCGTCGCGCCCGGCTACGGGCTGATGATCGCCGGCCGCGCACTGGCCGGCATGCTCGTGCCCTGCCTGTTCCTCAGCTACTCGCTGATCCGCGACGTGTTCCCCGCCCGCACCGTCCCGCTCGCCGTGAGCATCGCGACGGCCGGCATGGGCCTGATCACCATGGCGGCCCCGTTCCTCACCGGCTGGCTGATCGACGACTTCGGCTGGCGCAGCATCTTCTGGTTCTTCACCGGCGTGCTCGTGGTGCTCGGGGTGATGATCCTGGCGACCACGCCCGAGAGCGACGTGCGGCTGCGCTCGCGGGTCGACTTCATCGGCGCCGTGCTGCTGGGCGCCGGCGTCGCGGGCGTCCTCATCGCCGTGAGCTTCGGCCCCACCTGGGGCTGGACGGCGGCCTCCACGCTGGGCTACCTGTTCGCCGGCATCGTGCTGCTGGCCGCGTGGCTGGCGACGGCGCGCATGCTGCGCGAGCCGCTGGTGCGCCTCGACATCCTGCGGCGGCGCCCGGTGCTGTTCACGGTGTCGTCGGCCGGCCTGATCTACGGCGCCAGCAGCGTGTACTCCACCGTCCTCCCGATGATGGCCATGACGCCCGCGATCCTGGGGCTGGGCTACGGCTTCGGCGTCGACGCGGAGGGCTTCGCGATCTTCCAGGTGCCGATGGGCGGCCTGACGATGATCGGCGGCCTCATCGTGGGCTTCCTGTGCGGCCGCGGCTTCCAGGCCCGCACGATGCTGGTGTCCGGCACGCTGATCGCCGCGCTCGGCGCCACGTTCACGGCCTTCGAACACGACTCCAAGGCCATGGTGCTGCTCTTCGGCGGCATCTTCGGCCTGGGCCTGGGCCTCGGCTACGCCGCGATCCCCAACCTGGTGATCAAGGCCGCCCCGGCCGAGATGCAGGCGTCCACCGCCAGCCTCACCGGCGTCGCGCAGAGCCTCATCTCGTCGATCACGCCCGTCATCGCGTTCACGATCATGAACAACTCGTACATCGCGCCCCTCGACCCGGCGCTCACCCAGGGCGCAGTGATGTACACCGACGGCGGATTCAAGGCCGCGTTCCTGGTGGCCGGCGTCGCGGCCATCATCGGCCTCGCCGCCGCGCTCGCCATCCCGCGCAGGTTCTCGCAGTTCGAGACCTACGCGGAGCCGGCCGACGCCCCGACCCGGGCGGAGCCCGTGCCCGCCGTCGGGTAAGCGACCCCCGGCACAGGCCCCGCGGCGGCCGCGCGCACCGATCCCCGGTGGGCGCGGCCGCCGCGTCGGCGTGCGCGGGGTCACGGCCCGCGGGCCGGCCCCGGCTACAGTGGGCGGTCGTGAAGAAGACCACGACGCTCCTCCTCGTCCCCGCCGCAGCCTGCGCGCTGGCGCTGGCCGGCTGCTCCTCCTCGTCCGACACCGCCGCCGGCACCACCACCACAACGAGCCCGGTCGCGCAGACCGCGGCGCAGGGATCGGGCTCGACCGCCCCCACCTGCCCGTCCGACCCGGCCCCCGCCGACGCGCCCGCGCAGTGGCAGCTCGACGGCACCACCGGCTCGGTCTCCGTCACCGGCCAGACCGACACCACCGCGCCCGGCGTCGTCGTCGACGCGCCGTTCAGCGTCGACCGCACGCAGGTGCAGACGCTCGAGGCCGGCGACGGCGCCACGGTGACCGACCAGTCCGTCGTCAGCGTCTGCTACGTCGGCGTGAACGGCCGCGACGGCTCCGTGTTCGACAGCGCCTACGATCGCGGACGCCCCGAGTCGTTCCCGGCCGCGGGCGTGGTGCCCGGGTTCCGCGAGGCGCTGGTGGGGCAGAAGGTGGGCTCGTCGGTGGCGGTGGCGATCACGCCCGCCGACGGCTACCCCCAGGGCACGCCCGACGGTTCGATCAAGGCCGGCGATTCGCTCGTCTTCGCGCTGAAAATCCTCGCCGCGCGGTAGGCCGCGGCGGGCGGCGGCCGGGCTGCCGGCCGGGGTTGGGCGCCAGACCCACTGCCCGGGAGCGGCGGTGCGCGGCGGAACGGCTGGGCCGCTAGCGTGCACCCCATGCATTATGCCGTGATGGCGCCCACCGAAACCGGCCGCGCCGCCGACCCCGACTGGATCGCCGCGTACGCCCGCCACGCCGAGGCCTGCGGTTTCGAGTCCATTGTGGCGGTGGAGCACGCCGTGGTGGTCTCCCGCTACACCAGCGAGTACCCCTACGACGCGTCGGGGCGCATGGAGCTGGCCGACGACTGCCCCATCCCCGACCCGCTCGATCTGCTCGCCTACCTGGCCGGGTGCACCAGCACGCTGGGCCTGGCCACGGGGGTGCTGATCCTGCCGAACCACCACCCCGTGCCGCTGGCCAAGCGCCTGGCGAGCATCGACCGGCTCTCCGGCGGGCGGCTGCGCGTGTGCGCCGGGGTCGGCTGGATGCGCGAGGAGATCGAGGCGTGCGGCACCGACTTCTCCACCCGCGGCCGCCGCACCGACGAATCGATCGACGTGCTGCGCGCGCTGTGGGCCGACACCGCACCGCAGGGCGCGTCCCACCACGGCGAGTTCTTCGCGTTCGACGGCGCCATGTCCTACCCCAAGCCGGTGCGCGGCACGGTGCCCATCCACATCGGGGGGCACTCGAAGCCGGCGGCGCGGCGGGCCGGGCGGCGCGGCGACGGGTTCCAGCCGCTGGGGCTGCACGGCGACGGACTGCGCGAGGCTCTCGACGAGATGCGCCGCGCCGCCGACGCCGCCGGCCGCGATCCCGGCGCCATCGAGCTGAGCCTCGGCCACGCGGTGACCAGGATCGATCCCGCCCGCGCCGAGAAGCTCGCCGCCGCGGGGGCCGACCGCATCGTGCTGGCCGGCAGCGGCTCCGCCGACCTGCAGCAGCAGTGTGACGAGCTGTCGGCCTGCGCCGAGCGGCTGGGTCTCGTCGCTCCGGGAGCCGCCCGATGACCCGCGACCCGGCCGCCGGGGACGCGGCCCGCCGGGGCCTGACGGCGGATGACCTCGTGGCGGATGACCTCGTGGCGCTGGGCGCGCTGGTCGAGCGGTACGCCGCGCTGGTGGACGACCGCGCATTCGACGCCCTCGGCGCCCTGTTCACCGACGACGCGGTGCTGCGCCAGCCGCGGCCGCCGAAGATGCTCGAGCCGGAGGACGAGGTGCGCGGCCGCGAGGCCGTCGTCGCCAACTTCGCGCAGCTCACGGCCCTGCACGCGACGCAGCACGCCGTCGTCGGCCGCGTGTTCGGCGCCGACGGGGACGGCGCGACCGGCCGCGTCGCCGCCGTCGCGCACCACGTGTCGGGCCCGGAGGGCAAGATGGTCGACCACGCCTGGCACCTGACCTACCTGGACCGTTACCGCCGCGACG
>CAZDSL010000192.1:4048-5958 GCA_964507655.1 uncultured Mycobacteriaceae bacterium
AAGATGGTCGACCACGCCTGGCACCTGACCTACCTGGACCGTTACCGCCGCGACGAGGCGGGCGGCTGGCGGATCGCCGAGCGCACGTTGCGGCTGGAGTGGATCGAGAAGCGCTCGGTGCCGGTGGTGCGCCGGCGCTGAAGTGCAGGGGCGCTGGGCGGCGGGGCGGCGCTGGGCGGCGTGGCGCTGAGTGGCGGGGGCGGCCCGGTGCCGGTGGTGCGCCGATCCGCCCGATCGCCCGCGCGGGTCACGAGTCTGGACTACCGTCCAGGCATGGCTGTCCTCCAGCGCCCACGCAGATCCCGCGCCGTCGGCGTGCTGAGGCGCGCGCTCCCCGCGATCGGGCTCGCCACCGCGGTGCTCGCGGCCGGGATCGGGACGGCCCCCACGGCCGAGGCGGGGGAGCCGGAGGCGGCCGCGCTCGCGCACCCCCTCGACCTCACCGGCCCCGTGCACAGCGAGGGGACGCGGATCGTCGACGGATACGGCCGCACCGTACTGATCCACGGGGTGAACAACGTCGACAAGGGCGACGACGAGCAGGGCCGCAGCGCCGGTCGCCCGCTCGTGGTGCAGGGCGACGGCCGGACGGTGTCGCCGCAGGATGCCGAGCTGCTGGCCGGGTACGGGTTCAATGCGGTGCGGCTGGGCGTCTCCTTCGCTGCGCTCATGCCCCAGCGCGGGCGGATCGATCAGGACTACATCGCACGCGTCGTCGGCGTCGTCAACATGCTCGCCCGGCACGGCATCCGCACCCTCCTCGACAACCACCAGGACGGCCTGGCCGCGCCGTGGGGAGGCAACGGGTTCCCCGACTGGGCGATCGCCGCGAGGCCTGCGGCGGGCGAACCGAATCCCGGATTCCCGCTGTACTACCTGATGCCCAGCATGAACGCCGGCTGGGACGAGGTGTGGGGCGACGCCGGCGGGGTGCTCGACAGCCTCGGCGACGCGCTGGGTGCGGTGGCCGGGGCTCTGCGCGGGCATCCGGGGGCACTCGGCATCGAGCTGATCAACGAACCGTGGCCCGGCAGCGCGTGGCCCACCTGCTTCCCCGCGGGGTGCCCTCGGTTCGACGAGCGCTACCAGGGCGCGCTCGAGTCGCTCACCGCCGCCGTGCGCGAACGGAACCCCGGGCTGCCGGTGTACTGGGAGCCGGACGTCACCTGGAACCAGATGATGCCCAGCACGCTGGGGATGCTGCGCCCGATCACCGACCGCAACGTGGTCTTCGCGCCGCACGATTACTGCATGGCCAGCCAGGCCGGCATCTATCTGGGCGCCTCGGACGCGCCGCGGCGACTGTGCCCCGAGCTGCAGGCGCACACCTGGGCGAACGTCGACGCCATGACGGCGCGCAGCGGCCTGCCCACGGTGGTCACGGAGTTCGGCGACGGCGACGCGGCCGTCCTGCCCGATACGCTGCGGGCCGCCGACAAGCGGTTCGCCGGCTGGTTGTACTGGCACTACCGCTCCACCCGCGGGCCCGGATACCGGCTGCCCGACCCGTTCACCGACGGCGAGGCGGGCGGTGATGCGGTGGGCCGGCTGCTGGTGCGCACCTATCCGCAGGCCACGGCCGGCACGCCGGTGTCGATGGGCTTCGACCCCGCGACCGGCGACTTCACGTACACCTATGCGCCGGGGCCGCGGTCCGCAGAGCCGGGACCCGCCGGTGTCACCGTCATCTACACCTCGGCGCTGCACTATCCGCGGGGGTACACCGCGCATGTGGAGGGCGGGCGTGTCACCTCCGCCGCCGACGCGCGACTGCTCACGGTGCGCGCCGACGGCGAGGGGCCGGTGACGGTGCGCGTGGCCGCTGCCGGGTGAGGGTCCGGGCGGGCTCGCGCCACCTCGCGCACCGAACTGCACCTCGCGCACCGGCCGCCGTCGCCACCGGCCCCACC
>CAZDSL010000193.1:0-5933 GCA_964507655.1 uncultured Mycobacteriaceae bacterium
GCGGCACCTTCTTCCAGGTGTCGTCGTCGTAGGCGACGAGCTCGATGCGCATGGCGGCGTCGGGGTCGATGCGCAGCACCACCTGGTTGTCGGCGGCCTCGTCCAGCCCGGGCATGAACGGCAGCCGCGGGGTGTCGCGCAGGAACAGGCGCACCTCGGTGGCGGTGGCGGCCAGCTTCTTCCCCGCGCGGATGAACACGGGCACGCCCGCCCACCGCCAGTTCTCGATGCTCAGCGACAGCGCCACGAACGTCTCGGTGGTCGAGTCGCCGGCCACACCGTCGATGTCGCGGTAGCCGGCGTGCTGCCCGCGCACCACCCGCGACGGGTCGACGGCGGGGATGGCACGGAACACCTCGCACTTCTTGTCGCGCAGATCGTCGGCCGACGGCCCCGACGGCGGATCCATCGTCACCAGCGCCAGCACCTGCATCAAGTGGTTCTGCACCACGTCGCGCAGCGCGCCGACGGGATCGTAGAAGTGGCCGCGGTCCTCCACGCCGAACGTCTCGCCCAGCGTGATCTGGATGCAGCGCACCGAATCCCGGTCCCACATCCGCGAGAGCGCAAGGTTGGCGAAGCGCATGTACTCCAGCTCGATCACCGGCTCTTTGCCCAGGAAGTGGTCGACCCGCAGCAGCTGCGACTCGTCCACCACCTTGTGCAGCCGCTCGTTGAGCGCGCGGGCCGAGTCGAGGTCGTGGCCGAAGGGCTTCTCCACGGCGATCGTCGCGCCGTCGGTGAGCCCGGCCGCGCCCAGGTGCTCGACGATGGTGCCGAACAGGCTCGGCGGCATCTCCAGGTAGTACAGCGTGCCGGGGCCGGTGCGGCGGCGCTCGGCCTCCTCGCCGAGCCGCCGGTAGAGCGCGTCGTCGGTGACGTCGCCTGCCAGGTAGGTCCAGCGCGCGGCGAAGCGGGCGAAGACCGCGTCGTCCACCGTCTCGCCGGTGTCCTCGACGGCCCGGCGGGCATCGTCCATGAGCTGCGCGACGGTGATGTCCTTGTCGGACACGCCGATCATGGGGCACACGAGCAGCCCACGCCGCTCGAGCCGGTAGAGCGAGCGGAACGTCATCTTCTTCGCCAGGTCGCCCGTGATGCCGAAGATCACGAACACGCCCGCCTGGGGCCGCTCCGCCGCATCCGTCACTGCCGCCTCCTGCCCGCGAACGCCCGGCGTCTCCGGCCGCACCCACAACAGTAACGACGGCCACACCGGCGCGCAGGTGCCCGCCGCGCGGCTATCCGACGACGCCGCCCATCACCACGCCCAGCCCGTAGGTGACCAGCGCCGCCGCGAGGCCGATCGACAGCTGCCGCAGCCCCCTCCGCAGCGGCGGCCCGCCCGAGAGCATCCCGCCCACCGCGCCGGTGAACAGCAGCGCCAGCGACGCCAGCACCACCCCGACGCCGATCGCCGGCCACCCCTCCATCCCGAAGATGTACGGCAGCACCGGGATCAAGGCGCCGATGCCGAACGCGCAGAAGCTCGACAGCGCGGCCGTGCCCGCGGCGCCCACCACGTCGGGCTCCTCGCCGCCGGGTGCCTGACCGCCCGCCGCCTGTCCGTCGGCCGAGCCGGCCCCCTGACCGCCCGCCGCACCCTTGCCCCGCAGCAGCCGCATGGCCGTCGCCCTGCTCAGCGCCCGGCCGGTGCGCGCCGACCCTTCCCGCGCGCGGCGGCGATGCAGCCGGCGCAGGATCTCGTCGGCGTGCGCCTGGGCCGCGTCGGCGTCCATGCCCCGCGCCCGGTACACCAGCGGCAGCTCGTTGGCGTCGACGTCGAGGTACTCGAGCACCTCGGCCGTGTCGTAGTTGGGGCGCGAGGCCTCGATGAGCTCGCGCTGCGACCGGATCGAGAGGAACTCGCCCGCCGCCATCGACAACGCGCCCGCCAGCAGCCCGGCCAGGCCCGTGAGCAGCACCGTCCCGGCCGCCACGCCGCCGGCGCTGACGCCGAGGATCAGCGCCAGGTTGCTCACGAGGCCGTCGTTGGCGCCGAAGACGAGCGCCCGGAACGTGCCCGACACCTGCGCCCGCCCGCGCGCCGCCAGCCCGCGCAGCACCTCCTCGTGCACGCGCTCGTCGGCGGCCATGGCGGGCGTCGCATCGGGGTCCACGGCGTAGGGCGAGCGGTTCTCGGCCCGCTGCGCCAGGGCGAGGATGAACACCGAGCCGAACCACTGCGCCAGCCAGCCGAGCAGCCGCAGCCGCGCGCCGCCGCGTCCCACGGGCCCGGCCTCGTCGCCCAACAGGTTCGCCCAGTGCGTGATGTGCCGCTCCTCGGCGTCGGCCAGCGCGGAGAGGATCTCACGGTCGGTGCCGCTGCGGCGCGCGGCCAGGCGCCGGTACAGCGCTGCCTCGGCCCGCTCGTCGGCCAGGCGCGAGCGCCACCTTTTGATCTGCGCGGGCGACGCGTCGATGCGTCCCGCCGGGCGCGCACCGCCCTCGCCGCCGCCCTCGCCTGTCTTCATGGGTACCGACGCTACCGGCCGCGCGGTGCCCCGAACATGCAGTCCGGGCGGCGGATCCGGCGGCGGCGGCCCTGCGCACGCGGTTGCGGGCGACCGAAACCGGGGCAGGCTGCCGCCCGCATCCGGTCAGTCCGTCTGGCCGCGCAGGTACCGGCCGAAGTGCGGCACGGTGAAGCCGATCGAACCGCGCTCGGCCGAGTAGATCAGCCCCTTCTTGATCAGCCCGTCGCGCGCCGGCGAAAGCGAGGCGGGCTTGCGGTCGAGGGCCTTGGCGATCAGGGCCGTCGGCACCTGCCCCTCGTCGCCGGCCACATCGGCCATGGCGCGCATGTATTCGCGCTCGGCCGGGGTGGCGCGCTCGTAGCGCGAGCCGAAGAAGCCGATGGCCAGCTCCTCCTCCGCCAACGGGGCGGCCACGCGCACGTCGTCGACGGTGATGGGGCTGCGCGCCGCCTGATCCCACACCGCCTTGCCGTACGCCTGCACGACGTAGGGGTAGCCGTCGGCGGCCGCATACAGCGCGTCGAGCGCGTCGGGGGTGAACTCGACGTCCTCCCACCCCGCAGGCACGGTGAGGGCGCGGTCGGCCGATTCGCGATCGAGCCGGTCGATCCGGTGGTAGGCGAACAGCCGCTCGGAATAGCTGCGCGACGCCGACAGCACCGCCGGCAGGTGCGGCAGCCCCGCGCCCACGACTATCAGCGGCGCGCCGCCCTGGCTCAGCTCGTGGCAGGCGCCGCAGATGGCGGAGACGTCGTCGGGCTCGAGGTCCTGCATCTCGTCGATGAACACCGCGATGCCCACGCCCACGTCGCGCGCCAGCTCGGCCGCGTCGAGCAGCAGCTCCACCAGGTCGATCTCGATGTCGCCCGAGTCGGCGCGGCCCTTGACGGCGGGCGCGTCGATGCCCGGCTGCCACTTGTCGCGCATGGCCTTGTCGGCAGAGGCGCGCAGCGCGAACGCCTTGAGCACGCCCAGGAAGCGGTCCACCCGCTCCGGGTCACGATGCGCCGGCGCCACCTCGCGCACCGCCATGTGCAGGGCCGACGACAGCGGGCGGCGCAGACCCTGGCCGGGGCGCGCCTCGATCTTGCCGGTGCCCCAGCGGCGCGCGATGGCCGCGGAACGCAGCTTGTTGAGCAGCACCGTCTTGCCCACGCCGCGCAGCCCGGTGAGCATGACGCTGCGCTCGGGGCGGGCGAGGGCGATGCGCTCGAGGACGACGTCGAACGCGTCGATCTGCTTCTCGCGCCCCGCCAGCTCGGGCGGGCGCTGGCCGGCGCCCGGCGCGTAGGGGTTGCGTACGGGGTCCATGCGCCGACGGTAACAACGGCGATCGCGGATTATGGGCCGCTCTTGGGCGTGTCCTAGAAAAATGTAGAAGGCGCTGGGGTTCGGGCGACGGGCCGCTCACGCACGTGCGAGGACCAGCCCGATCGGCATGCTGACGAGGATCACCGCCGCCACAGCCCGGAACACCCACAGCCACAGCCCGCCCCGCGCGCCGCGCACCATGTAGAGGAACAGCGCCATCGCGGGCACCAGCGCCACGCCGCCGACGTCGACCAGCGCCACGTTCCAGCCCACGACACCGTCGAGCCCCGTGCCGACGATGACCAACGCGCTGCCCAGGTTGTACAGCGCGAAGGTGGCGGCCACGAGCCCCGCGCCCACCGGCCGCACCGCCAGCAGCCCGGCCGCCAGCCCCAGCGCCGCCTGCACCACGCCCACCACCAGCGCCAGGTACGCGCTCGCCCACACGGGGTATTCGGTGGGATCGGAGGCGACGGCGGCCGTGACGCATCCGGCCGCCACCACCGCGACGACGCCGGTCACCACGAAAAGCAGCGACCACCGCGGCACGCGCAACTCCACGTGCCGCGCGCCGGACCGCCCCGAAACTCCCTGCCCACCTGCCGTCACGGGGCCGATTGTAGGGCGCGGGCGCGGCGCGGCGCCGTGACGCGCGGCACCCGACGGGGCTGCCGGCGGGCGGGCCGGGGCGGGCGGTCCGGCGGGCGGCATTGCTTTGTGCGCGCGGCGAGCGGTACCTTTGAAGCATGAAGCGACTTCTCGTAGTTCACCGCCGTAGCGGGGTCTGAATCGACCGACCCCTCGCTGCGGGTCGTTGAGCTACACCGTCGGTCACCTCCTCTCGTCAAGGAAGACCGCATCATGAACACCAAGTCCTTCACCGAGGCCCCCGCCACCGCAGAGTCCCGCCCGTTCACCGAGTTCCGGGCGTTCACGCAGAATCGCAATCGCGCCCACACCCCCGCCACGCGCAGCGGCATCGCGCGCAATCGCGGACGGTGCGGGTGCCGCACCGCGGGCCTGCGCGAGTCCGCCGCCACCGCCGAGACGTGCCGCGAATGCCGCGAGGCCGGCACCCCCTGCCCCGCCGACCCGTTCTCCGCGCGCTTCGGCCGGCCGCTGCCGCGCGGCATGCGGGCCGCCGCCGCGCACATGAGCTGGGACGAATTCACGGCCACCTTCCGTCCCGCGGACGGCCCGCTGCAGCTGCAGTCGTTCACCCAGCACCGCGCCGACGCCGCGCACCGCACCATCACCGCCACCGTCACCATCGACGGCGAATCGCACATCCTCGAGGCCACCGGGGTCGGCACGATCTCGGCGATGACGTCCATCGTCTACGCGGCCGGCTTCCCGCTCGAGATCAACGCGTTCCACCAGCAGCGGGCGGGCGGGCAGATCGCCACGTTCGTCGAGTGCTCGCGGGGCTACCAGCGGCAGTGGGCCATGGGGCTGGGCGCCACCACGGCCGAGTCCATCGTCGACGCCTTCGTCTCCGCGGCCAACCGCGTGAGCGCACACCGCTGACGGGCGCCGACAGCGGATCGGCCCTTCACCTGCGGTTATGCGCGGATCGACGGGTACTGTTAGGGGATCTACGACGCAGCGCGTAGGCTGAGCGACGAATGTACGGCCCGCCGTGGCACCGCGCCCGGATGATCGTCCCGCGACGACCCTCCGCGCAGCGCAGCCTGCCGGGCCGGCGCTACGAACATGGGCCCTGGAGGTTGGAGCTGTGACCGCAACTGAATTCATGTCCGGTCTGGGCACGATCGTCATCATCGCGTCCGTCGTCACCGCGGCGCTCACCTCGCTGCTGCTGCTCATCGTCTCCATCCGCCCGAACTTCCTCAACAACTGGAAGACCCGCGGCGTCCCCGAGTCGGGCCAGGTCAAGACCACCGACGCACACAGCGGCTCAGACAGCTAGCGCCCACCCGATCCACACGGCCGGCCATCCCGCGGGGTGGCCGGCTTCGTGCTGTGCGGGGGAGGTGGGGTGCGGGCGGTCCGGTCTCGGGCGGGCGGGGCTCGCGCCGGGCCGGGCGCCGGGCGACCCCCGCCGGGCACTGTCCCCGTCTCGGCGGCCCCGCCAGTCGGTTCCGCCAGTCGGTTCCGCCAGTCGGTTCCGCCAGTCGGTTCCGC
>CAZDSL010000194.1:0-2396 GCA_964507655.1 uncultured Mycobacteriaceae bacterium
CGGCGATGTCGCCGCTTACCACCTGCGGCGGCAGGCCGCGCACCGGCCGGCCGCGGGTGTCGATGAGGCCCGTGCGCCGCGCGAGGGCCTCGCCGTCGCGCGCCACCCGCACCACGTACCGGGTGGTCTTGTGCAGCCCGCCGGGGCCGAGCACGCGCACGTCGGGCTCGAAGCCGTAGAGGTCGTGGATCTCCCGGCGCAGGCGCCGGGCGGTGGCGCCCTGATCCACCTCGGCCTCCACCACCACCTGGCCGCCCACGATGTGCAGCCCGCCGGCGAAGCGCAGCAGCGACGCCACCTCCGCCTGGCGGGCGCTGGTGCGGGTGACCACCACCCTGCTCAGCTCGGCCTTGACATCCGCCGTCATCGCCACGATGGCTCAGTCCCCTTCCGCTCCGGCAGGCGTCCCCGCCTGCCGTGATCGACTCGATCGCCCCGGCCCGGCGCCTGCCGGCCCGCCGTCGGCGCACAACGGCAACGTCACCCCTGCCACCGCCGAGAGCGCCTCGGCCAGCCGCTCCGCGTCATGCGTGAACGTACCGGGCGCGGCGAGGTCGCGGTAGACCACGCGCGCGCCGAAGCGCTCGGCGGCCCGGTCGACGTTGCGCCGCTCCCCCGGCGCCCGCACCGCCGACGCGTCGGCGAGCACCGCGTCGACCGACAGGTCGGGGGCGTGCTGCGCGAGCACCTGCAGGTGCCGCTCGGTGGAGAAGCCGGCCGTCTCGCCGGGCTCGGCGGTGAGGTTGAGCACCAGGGCCTTGCGCGCGGCGGAGCGCTGCACCGCCCCGTACAGCCCCGGCACGAGCAGGTGAGGGATGACGCTGGTGAACCAGGAGCCGGGCCCCAGCACCACCAGGTCGGCGCGCTCGATCGCCCGCACCGCCGCGTCGACGGCGGGCGGGTCGGCGGGCATGAGGCGCACCCGGCGCACCCGCCCCGGCGTGGTGGCCACCGCCACCTGCCCGCGGATGCTGCGCACCACGCGCGGGTCGGTCTCCAGGCCCGTCACCTCGGCGGCGATGTCGAGCGGCACCTGCGCCATGGGGAGCACGGCGCCGCGCACCCCCAGCACCCCGGCGAGCTCGGTGAGCGCGGCCACCGGGTCGCCGAGCATCTCGGTGAGCCCGGCCAGCACCAGGTTGCCCACGGGATGGCCGGCGAGCGCGCCGGTGCCGCCGAACCGGTGCTGGAGCAGGTCGGTCCACAGCCCGCCGCGCTCGTCGGGCGCCGCGAGCGCGGCGAGGGCCATGCGCAGGTCGCCCGGCGGGATGAGGTCGAGCTCGGC
Organism: uncultured Mycobacteriaceae bacterium; assembly: GCA_964507655.1. Classification (GTDB taxonomy): domain Bacteria; phylum Actinomycetota; class Actinomycetes; order Mycobacteriales; family Mycobacteriaceae; genus Tomitella. The sequence continues at coordinate 1,286 of CAZDSL010000194.1, forward strand.
GCGGATGCGCCCCGAGGAACCGCCGTCGTCGGCCACGGTGACCACGGCGGTGACGTCGTCGCTGAACCTGCGCACCGCGCGCAGCGTGGCGTAGAGCCCGTGCCCGCCGCCCAGCGCCACCACGGCGGGGCCGGGCGCGCCGCTGCCGCGCGCGCTCACTCGTGCCCCAGATCGCGGTGCACCACGCCCACGCCCAGCGCGGGGTTGCGCGCGAGCGCGGCGCCGAGCGCCTCCGCCATGGCCACGCTGCGGTGCTTGCCGCCGGTGCAGCCCACCGCGGTGGTGACGTAGAACTTGCCCTCGCGCTGGTAGCCGTCGATGGTGAGCTCGACCATGCGGCGGTAGGCGTCGAGGAACTCGCGCGCGCCGTCCGCGCCCAGCACGTAGCCGCTCACCGGCTCGTCCCGACCGTTGAGCGGGCGCAGCTCGTCCACCCAGAACGGGTTGGGCAGGAAGCGGACGTCGGCCACCATGTCGGCGTCGATGGGCAGGCCGTACTTGAAGCCGAACGACTGGACCGTGACCCGCACGGTGCGCGGCTCGGTGCCGCCGAAGAGCGTGGCCACCCGCTCCCGGAAGCGCGGCACGCTGGTGAGCGAGGTGTCGATCACCGCGTCGGCCGACATGCGCAGCGTCGAGAGCATGGCGCGCTCCTCGGCGATGGCCTCGGCGAGCGTGCCCGAGCGCTGCAGCGGATGCCCGCGCCGCACCTGCTCGAAGCGCCGCACCAGCACATGGTCGGAGGCGTCGAGGAACAGGATGCGGGGCGCCCCGCCGCGGCGCACCACCTCGGCGCTCACCTCGTCCAGCGCGCCCGAGAACGACTTGCTGCGGACGTCGAGGATCACGGCGAGCCGCTCGATGCGGGTGCCCTCGCTGAGGCCGTAGTCGACCAGGGTGGGCACCAGCTGCGGCGGGATGTTGTCGGCGACGTACCAGCCCAGGTCTTCGAGCACCTTCGCGGCGGTGCTGCGTCCGGCGCCGGACAGGCCCGTCACGAGCAGGACGTCCATGGCGTGGGGGGCGTCGGTCACTGCGTCCTCTCGGCTGTGCGGGGCGGGCGGTCGGCGGGCGCCTCCGGGGCTGAGGTCTCCGGTGAGGGGGCCTCCGG
>CAZDSL010000194.1:2496-5922 GCA_964507655.1 uncultured Mycobacteriaceae bacterium
GGTCTCCGGTGCGGGGGCCTCCGGGCCGGCAGCGTCGCCGCCGTGCAGGTGCGCCGCGATGAGGCGGGCGGTGGCGGCACCGATGCCGGGCACCTCCGTCATCTCCTCGACGGTAGCCTCCCGCAGGCGCGCGAGCGAACCGAAATGCCGCACCAGTGCGGTGCGGCGCACCTCGCCCAGCCCGGGGATGCCGTCGAGGGCCGAGGCCGTCATGCGGCGCGAGCGCTTGCTGCGGTGGAAGCCGATGGCGAAGCGGTGCGCCTCGTCGCGCACCCGCTGCAGCAGGTACAGCGCGTCGCTGCCGCGCGGCAGGATCACCGGCTCGTCGTCGCCGGGCAGCCACACCTCCTCGAGGCGCTTGGCCAGCCCCGCGAGCGCGACGTCGGTGATGCCGAGCTCGTCGAGCACCTCGGCCGCGGCGGCGACCTGCGGTGCGCCGCCGTCGACGAGGTAGAGGTTGGGCGGGTAGGCGAAGCGGCGCGGGCGGCCGGTGGCGGGGTCGATCGCGGCCTCGGGGGCGAGGTCTCCCCCGTCACCACCGTCGCCACCGTGTCCCCCGTCGGCGCCGTCCGGGGATTCCTCGACGGGCGCGAAGGCGCCGGCCGCCTCGGCGGCGGCGTCGCCGGGCGGCGCCGAGGGCGCGTCGGCGCGGTGCCGCTTGAAGCGCCGGCGCGTCACCTCCGCGATGCTGGCGACGTCGTCGGAGCGCCCCCCGCCCGCGGCCTCCTTGATGGCGTAGTGCCGGTAGTCGGACTTCTTCGGCAGGCCGTCCTCGAAGACCACCAGCGAGGCGACCACGTCGGTGCCCTGGATGTGGCTGATGTCGACGCACTCGATGCGCAGCGGCGCGTCGTCCATGTCGAGGGCCTCCTGGATGCCCTGCAGCGCCGCGCTGCGGGTGGTGAGGTCGCCCGCCCGCTTGAGCTTGTGCAGCGCCAGGGCCTGCTCGGCGTTGCGCAGGACCGTGTCGGCCAGGTCCTTCTTGTCGCCGCGCATGGGCACCCGGATGCGCACCGCGGAGCCGCGCATGCCGCTGAGCCAGGCGGTGAGCTGCTCGGCGTCGGCGGGCATCTCCGGCACCAGGATCTGCCGCGGCACCACCGCGCGGGCGTCCGACTCGTCCAGGCCCGAACGGCGCGCCTGCTCGGCCTCGCCGCCGTAGAACTGGGTGAGGAACTGCTCCACCAGCTCGGGCAGGTCGGCGTTCTGCACGCGCTCCACCACCCAGCCGCGCTGGCCGCGCACGCGCCCGTCGCGCACGTGGAAGACCTGCACGGCCACCTCGAGCTCGTCGTAGGCGAAGGCGACGACGTCGGCGTCGGTGCCGTCGCCGAGCACCACCGACTGCTTCTCGAGCGCCTTGCGCAGGGCGCCGAGATCGTCGCGCAGCCGGGCGGCGCGCTCGAAATCGAGCTCCTCCGAGGCGGCGAGCATCTTGCGCTCGACCTGCCGGATCAGCCGGTCGGTGCGGCCGGCGAGGAAGTCGCAGAAGTCGTCGACGATGGCCCGGTGCTCGTCCACCGTCACCCGGCCCACGCACGGGGCCGAGCACTTGCCGATGTAGCCGAGCAGGCACGGGCGCCCCAGCTGCTGGTGCCGCTTGAGCACGCCGGCCGAGCAGGTGCGGGCCGGGAACACCCGCAGCAGCTGGTCGAGGGTCTCGCGGATGGCCCACGCGTGCGAGTAGGGGCCGAAGTAGCGCACGCCCTTGCGCCGGGGGCCGCGGTAGACGAACAGCCGGGGGATCTCCTCGCCCACGCTCACCGCGAGCATGGGGTAGGTCTTGTCGTCGCGGTACCGGACGTTGAAGCGGGGATCGAACTGTTTGATCCAGTTGTACTCGAGCTGCAGCGCCTCGACCTCGGTGCCCACCACCGTCCACTCCACCGAGGCCGCGGTGGTGACCATGCGGCGGGTGCGCGGGTGCAGGGTGGACAGGTCGGCGAAGTAGTTGCTCAGCCGGCTGCGGAGGTTCTTGGCCTTGCCGACGTAGATGACGCGGCCGTCGGGGTCCCGGAACTTGTACACGCCGGGCTCGGTGGGGATGGTGCCCGCGGCGGGACGGTAGGTGGTGGGATCCGGCACGGCTCCAGGCTAACGCGGACGGCGGCCCGTGGGATTCACCGCTCTCCGGGCGAATACCGGGCCTGCAGCTCGCGGAAGCGCTTGACCGCCTCGACGGCGCGGGCGCGGTCGTTGATCTGCACCGCCAGCACGGGCACGTACTCGTCGTCGGGCAGGTCGATCCGGGCCCACGACGCGCCCTCCGGGAACGCGATGCGCTCGACGAGGTCCCACTCCATGAGCTTGTCGCTGAACAGGTTGCGCACGGTGACGCCCGCCGGGCCCACCCGCAGGCGGGGCCGGGTGAACAGCAGCACGCCGCACGCCATGAGCACGCCGATGAGCGCGATCGACACCTGGTCCCACACGCGGAAGTGCACGCCGGTGTCGGAGATGCGCAGCATCGTGCCGAGGACGGCGAAGACCACCACCAGGAACACCGCCACCGCCACCGCGTAGATGCTGCTGCGCCGAGGCCGCACGACGAGGTCCCATTCGCCGCCGTCCGGGCGGTCCCGGCGCTCGGGGGCCGCGTGCGCCGCCGTGTGGGCCGTGCCGCTGCCGGGTGTGCTGTCCATGCCGCCTCCTATGCCGAACCGGCCGGCCGCGCGCCGCGCAGGCGGCGCAGCGTGGTGGCCGTGTCGAGGGCGGCCACCGTGGCCTCGCCGCCCTTGTCCTCGATCGACGCCGGCAGGCCGGCGCGGTCGAGCGCCTGCTGCTCGGTGTCGGTGGTGAGCACCCCGTTGCCCACGGGCGTCGCCTCGTCGAGCGCCACCCGGGTGAGCCCGGCGGTGACCGCGTCGCACACGTACTCGAAGTGCGGGGTGCCGCCGCGGATCACCACGCCCAGCGCCACGACGGCGTCGTGCGTGCGCGCCAGCTGCTGGGCCACCACGGGCAGCTCCACGGCCCCCGCCACCCGCACCACGGTGGGGCCGGCGACGCCCGCCGCCGCGGCGGCGCGCAGCGCACCGTCCAGCAGCGCGTCGCTGATGGCCCGGTGCCACTGCCCGGCGACGATGCCGAGCGACAGGTCGGGGTCGACAGCCGCGTCGACGTCGGGCCGGCCTTCGCCGCTCATGCGGTGCCTCCTGCTCCATCGGTCACCGTGCCGGCGCCCTCGGCGCCGGAGGCGGTGGGGTCGAAATCGTCGAGGCCGATGAGGTCGTGCCCCATGCGGTCGCGCTTGGTGCGCAGATAGCGCAGGTTCTCGGCCGTGGCGCGCACCGGCATCGGCACGCGCTCGGTGATGGTGAGCCCGTAGCCGCCCAGGCCCACGCGCTTGGCGGGGTTGTTGGTGAGCAGCCGCATCGAACGCACGCCCAGGTCGACCAGGATCTGCGCGCCCAGCCCGTAGTCGCG
>CAZDSL010000195.1:0-5917 GCA_964507655.1 uncultured Mycobacteriaceae bacterium
CGGGCGGCGGCCCGGGGCCGGCCCGGCGGTGTCGCGATCGCGTGCGGCGCCTCGGCGCCGGCGTGCCCGGCGGGCGGCCCGCGATCGGGCGCGGAAAGAGCCATGAACTGCGTGGATGCGACATCGATGCGGGTGCCGAGGCCGCCCGGGCGCGCATCCGCTCACGCGAATCGTCGTTAACAAAACGGTTCCCCGCGCCCCGGATCTGTGCAATACTCGCCACGCCGGACGGGATGTGTCGCAGGACACAGCGCGTGCGGCGTGGCCAGTCGACAACGGGCTCCGCCCGTCGCATCCGCGCGGCGGGCGGTCCGGGGCAGAACGGGGATTCCGGCGATGACCGCAGACGTCAGTGCGCACACGGGAGGCATCGGGGTGGACAGCGTGGACAATGTGCCCGGCAGGCAGGGTCCGGGCGGCGCGGGGCCGGCGGCCGCCGCGCCCGCACCGCAGCGCTACACGCGCAACACCTGGAACAACTGGGTCGCGGGGCACGCGCAGATGCGGCCCGACAAGCCCGCCTTCCGCTTCCGGGGCGAGACGACCACCTGGCGCACGCTGCACGAGCGCTCCGAGGCCATGGCCTCGGCGCTCGCCCGGCGCGGGGTGGCGGCGGGCGATCGGGTGCTGCTGCTCACGCTCAACCGCACCGAGTTCTTCGAGGCGGTGCTGGCAATCAACGCGCTCGGCGCCATCGCGGTGCCGGTGAACTTCCGGCTCACCCCGCCCGAGTGCGCCTACATCGCGCAGAACTGCGGCGCGCGGGCCGTCTTCACCGAGCCGGCGCTGCAGCCCCTGGCCGAGGCGGTGCGCGCCCTGGTGCCGGAGCTGGAGCTCGTGATCGGCATGGGCACGCCCACGGGCGACGGCATCGAGGGGTACGAGGACCTCATCGCCGAGCCGGGCCGGCCGTACACCCCGCTCGACATCCCCGAGCACACCCCCAGCCTCATCCTCTACACCTCGGGCACCACCGGCCGGCCCAAGGGCGCGGTGCTCACCCACGGCAACATGGCGGCCCAGGCGCTCACGTGCATCCGCGCGCTGGCCATGGACGAGGACGGCATCGGCCTGCTCGCCGCGCCCAGCTTCCACGTGGCGGCGCTGGGGTCGGTGGCGCCGGCCCTGCAGCTGGGCACCACCACCGTCATCCACCCGCTCGGGGCGTTCGACCCCGCCGAGGTGCTCGACACCTGGGAGCGCGAGCGCATCACGTCGACGTTCATGGTGCCGGTGCAGTGGCAGGCCGTGTGCGCCGAGCCCACCGTGCGCACCCGCGACCTGGCGCTGCGCACCATCTCCTGGGGCGCGGCCCCCGCGTCGGACACGGTGCTGCGCGCCATGGCCGAGACGTTCCCCGACGCCCTCAACGTGGCCGTGTTCGGGCAGACGGAGATGTCGCCCATCACCTGCGTGCTCGACGGCGCCGACGCGCTGCGCAAGCTCGGCTCGGTGGGGCGGGTGATCCCCACCATCCAGGCGCGCGTGGTCGACGACGACATGCACGACGTGCCGCCCGGCGAGGTGGGCGAGATCGTCTACCGCGGCCCCACGCTCATGCAGGGCTACTGGAACGACCCGGCGGCCACCGCGGCGGCCTTCGAGGGCGGCTGGTTCCACTCGGGCGACCTGGTCCGCGTGGACGACGAGGGCTTCGTCCACGTCGTCGACCGCAAGAAGGACATGATCATCTCCGGCGGCGAGAACATCTACTGCGCCGAGGTGGAGAACGTCCTCTACGCGCACCCGCGCATCCGGGAGGCCGCCGTGATCGGCCGCGCCGACGAGAAGTGGGGCGAGGTGCCCGTCGCGGTGGTCGCCCTCGACGGCGACGGCCCCGACCTCACCGCCGCCGTGCTCGCGCAGTGGCTCGACGGCCGCCTCGCCCGCTACAAGCACCCGCACGACGTGGTGGTGGTGGACGCGCTGCCGCGCAACGCCAGCGGCAAGGTCGTCAAGGGCGAGCTGCGCCGCTCGGCCGGGGAGCAGCCCGGGTGACCTATCGGCTGCCCGCGGCGACGGGGCCCGTCCACGATCTCGCGCTCCAGGTGGGCGGCCTCGTCGCGTTCAGCGCCCGCACCATGGCCGCGGTGCCGCGGGCCGTGCTGCGCGGCCGGCTGTCGCCGCGCGAGACGGTGGAGCAGACGGCCTTCCTGGCCCGCGTGTGCAGCGGGCCGGCGCTGCTGCTGATGCTGCCGATCGGCGTGCTCATTGCAGTGTCGGTGGGGTCGCTGGCGGCGCGCCTCGGGGCGGGCGGCTACTCGGGCGCCGTCACCGCGTTCGTCGTGGTGGGGCAGGCCGCGGCGCTGGTGTGCGCGCTCATGCTCGCCGGGGTGGGCGGCTCGGCGATCTGCGCCGACCTGGGCTCGCGCACCATCCGCGAGGAGATCGAGGCGCTCGAGACGATGGGCCTCGACGTGATCGAGCGCTTGGTGGTGCCCCGCGTGGTGGCCGCGGCGGTGGTGTCGGTGCTGCTGTGCGCGCTGGTCACGCTGGCCGGCGTGCTCACCTGCCTGCTCTACCAGGTGTACGTGCAGCACGGCTCGTCCGGCGCGTTCCTCACCACGTTCGCGCAGTACGGGCGGCTGTCCGACTTCGCCATGGCCATGATCAAGGCGGCCTGCTTCGGCGTGACCTCCGCGCTCATCGCGTGCTTCAAGGGCCTGCACGCCAAGGGCGGCCCCAGCGGCGTGGCCGACGCCGTCAACGAGACGGTGGTGCTCGCCTTCGTCGTCGTGTTCGTCGTCAACACCGTGGCCTCGCAGCTGTACTCGGTGATCGTCCCGGCCCCGGGGGCGTACGCGTGATCGGCTACACCGCGGTCCACCGCGCCCGCCGTGCCGCCGTGCCGGCCCGCCGCACCTACGAGGGGTTCGCGCGGCTGGGGCTGCACGCGACGTTCTTCGCCCGGGTGCTCGCCGGGGTGCCGTTCGCGCTGCGCCGGTACTGGCGGCACATCCTGCGCGAGATCGGCGACGTGAGCTTCGGCAGCGCGTCGCTGCTCGCCGGCGGCGGCACCATCGGCATCGTCTTCGCCATGTCGGGGGTGGCGGCGATCATGGTGGGCGTCGAGACGCACCGGGGGCTCGAGCTCATCGGCATGACCTCCCTCAGCGGCCTGCTCTCGGCCATCGCCAACACCCGCGAGCTGGCGCCGGTGGTGGCGAGCATCGCGCTGGCCGCCAAGGTGGGCACCGGCTTCACGGCCCGGCTGGGCGCCATGCGCATCTCCGACGAGATCGACGCGCTCGACGCGATGGCCGTGCGCTCGGTGCCGTTCCTCGCGAGCACGCGGCTGGTGGCGGCGGTGGTGTGCGTGGTGCCGATCTACATGGTGGGCCTGCTCGCCGCCTACATCGCCACCCGCCTCACCGTGGTCACCATGGGCGGCGACTCGGCCGGCACCTACGACTACTTCTTCCACCTGGGGCTCGGCCCGCAAGACCTGTGGTTCTCGCTGGTCAAGGCGCTGGTGTTCGCGGTGATCGTGGCGCTGGTGCACTGCTCGTACGGCTTCCACGCGTCGGGCGGCCCCGAGGGCGTCGGCCGCGCCGCCGGCCGCGCGCTGCGTACCAGCATCCTCGCCATCGGCATCACCGACGTGGCGCTCACCTTCGCGCTGTGGGGCATCGAGCCGTCGGTGCCCGGTCTGGGGATCTCGTGAACGCCCCGCGGCTGCCGCGCGGCCGCATGCACCCGCCGCGCCGCGGAGGCCCCGCCGCCGCCCCGGCTCCGCGCCGGCTCACGCCCACCACCGGCGCCCTCGCGCTGCGCGGGCTGCTCGCCGCGGTCGTCGTGGCGGCGGCGCTCGCGGCCGTGGTGGCGTACGGCAACGGGGCCTTCTCGTCCGACCCCGAGGTCACCGCGCGCGTGCCGGCAGAGGCGGGCCTGCTCACCGGGTCGGTGGGGGTGCGCTATCAGGGCGTGCCGGTGGGCGAGGTGTCCGGCGTCGACTCCGGCACCGGCGCTTCGACGGTGCACATGCGCATCGACGCCGACGCGCTCGGCCGCATCCCCGCAGACGTGCAGGTGCGGGTGGCGCCGCGCACGCTGTTCGGCGACGTGGTGCTCGAGCTCGTGCCCGCCGCCGGCGCCGATGCCGCCGGCCCGGCCCCCGCCTCCGGCCCACTGCGCCCGGGCGCCGAACTGCGCACCGACACGTCCCCCGAGGCGGTGGTGCTCTACGACGTCTACCGCCGGTCGATGGAGCTGGTCGACAGGCTCGAGCCGCAGCGCATGCAGACGGCCCTCACGGCGGCGGCGAGCGCCCTGAGCGGGCGCGGCGCCGTGCTCGGCCGTTCGCTCGACCGCCTCGCCGGCGCGGCCGGGGTGCTCACGCCGGTGGCGCACCGGCTGCTGGGGCATGCCCCGCAGCTGGCGGAGGCGGCCGAGGCGGCGCAGCGGGCGACGGGAGACCTGCTGGGGCTGGGCGACGATCTCACCGCGCTCTCGGGCGTGGTGCTCGACCGCCCCGGCGCCCTGGCCCGCCTCTTCTCCGCGGCGGGCGCGACGGCCGGCACCGTGCAGGCCCTCGCCGCCGAGGACGCGGCGCCGCTCACGCGGGCCGTCACCCGCTCGGCCCCCGCGATGGCGGCGGTCTCGGCCGACCCCGGCGCGGTGGCCGACTCGCTCGACGCGCTGCGGGCCTTCGCCGGCAAGGGCGCGGCCGCGTTCTCCACGGGGCGCTTCGGCATCACCGCCGTGCCCAGCTTCGCCGACCCGATGCCCTACACGCCGGCCGACTGCCCGCGCTACGGCGCGCTGGCCGGATGCGCCGGAGGCGGGCGGTGACGGGGTCGGCGGTGATGGGGCGGGGAGCGGGCCGGCGCGGCCTGCAGGGCCTGCGCGGTCCGCTGCTGCTCGTGGCGGCGTTCCTCACGGTGGGCGTGGTGGCCGCGCTGGTGGTGGTGAACACGCTCACCGAGGCCGGGCAGGGGCCGGTGCGCGGCTACTCCGCCGAGTTCACCGGCGCCGAGGGGCTGGCGGAGGGCGACGCCGTGACCGCCGCGGGCGTGCGGGTGGGCCGGGTCGACGCGGTGACGCGCGAGGACCTGCCCGACGGCGGCGCCCGCGCGCTGGTGCGGTTCTCGGTGCGCTCCGACGTGCACCTCGACGCCCGCACCGCCGCGGCCATCCGCTACGGCGACATGCTGGGCGTCCGCTACCTGGCGCTCACCGCGCCGCTCGCCCCGTCGGGGAGCGAGCTGGCCGCCGGCGCGCGCATCCCGCTCGACCGCACCAGCCCGCCGCTCGACCTCACCGCGGTGTTCAACGGTTTCGAGCCGCTGTTCCAGGCGCTCGATCCGGCGCGGGCCAATGCGCTCGCGCGCTCGGTCACCGCGGCGTTCGGCGGCGACGACGGCGCGATGACGCAGCTGCTGGGCCAGGTCGCCCGCATCAGCGGCGACCTGCTCGACCACCGCGACGCCCTCGACCGCGTCGTCGCAAACCTTGGCGCGCTGGCGGAGGCGGCCGACGCGCGCGGCGGCGAGCTGACCCGGCTCATCGACGGGCTCGCACGCATGGGCGGCACCCTCGCGGGCCGCAACGCGCAGCTCATCGAGGCCGTGGAGCACGGGCAGGCGGCGGCGCGCGCGTCGGCGCGGCTGCTGGACGGAAGGGAGGACACGCTTGCTTCGGCGCTGGAGAGGATGCGCGCGATGACGGCGTCGTGGGTGGACAACTCCGCCGACTTCGACCGCACCATGGACGTGCTCGTGCCGTTCACGCGCGCGGTGGGCCGCATCGGCGACTACGGCAGCTGGCTGCAGCTGTACACCTGCACCGTCACCGCCAAGGCCGGCGACGCCGAGGTGAACCTGCTCGGCCCCGCCCACAGCGAGGTGTGCCGGTGACGTCGCGGCGGGGCCCCGTGCGGCGGGCGTGGGCGGCGGCGCGGCGGGCGTGGGCGGCCGCG
>CAZDSL010000196.1:0-5897 GCA_964507655.1 uncultured Mycobacteriaceae bacterium
CACGGCGCGCCCCCGGGGCCGGCCTTCGCCCCGCCGGCGCGCGGCGGCCGGGGCGGCGCCGAGACGGAGTCCTCGCGGATCACCTCGTGGGTGGAGGCGCGCTTCGCGACGGTGACGCTCGGCGGCATGACCGTCTACGACCTGTCCCGGCCGCTCGCCCCGGCCTGACGCGCCGGCCCCGTCAGGGCGCGTCCTCGGGCACCAGCAGCACGGGCCGGTGCCCGTGCCGCAGCAGCCGCGTCGCCACCGCCTCGCCCAGCAGCCGTTCCATCGCCGAGGCGAGCCCCGTGCGCGGCGCGCCCAGCACCACCATCAGCGCGTCCTCCGCGGCGGCGACCAGGCTCATCCCGGCGGCCGGGTCGCCGGTGAGCGCCTCGAACCGCCACGGCACGCCCGCGCCCGCCAGCACGTCGGCGGCCGCGCTGCGCACCTCCTGCACCGCGAGGTCGACATGTTCGTCCCAGCCCGGGGAGTCGGGGTCGAGCGGCGCATCGGCCGCGTCCACCACGTGCACCACCACGAGCCGCGCGCCCAGCCCCGCCGCCAGCGCGGCGGCGTGCTCCAGCGCGCGCACGCCCGCCGGGAGCCGGTCGAATCCCACGACGAGGCAGGGCGCGGGGCCGTCCTCGTCACCGGAGCTCTGCCTCGTCGTCATCGTCCGCCTCCCTGCCTCACAAGCCCGACACCGACGCCAGCCACATGCCCAGCGCCGCGACCGCCAGCGTGATCACCAGCGTGCCGCCCAGGTTGCCCAGCGCCGCCGCGTACCTCCGCGCCTCGAACAGCCGCACCGTCTCGACGCTCGCGGTGCTGAACGTGGTGAACCCGCCGCAGAACCCCACGCCGGCGATGGTGAGCAGCCCCGACGGCGCGCCCCGGAACAGCACCAGCCCGGTGAGGAATCCCAGCAGCAGCGAGCCGAGCACGTTGATGAGCACCGTCGCCCACGGGAACCGCAGCGCGCGGCGCGAGGTGATGGCCCCGTCCACCAGGAACCGCGCGGCCGCGCCGCCACCGCCGGCCAGGGCCACCCACAGCGTCGTCATCGGGCCTCCTCCTCGACCGACGCGGCGGGCTCGTCGATGCCGACGGCCACCCGCGCTCCCCGTCCGGCCACGCGCGCGCCGACCGCGATCCCGCACGCGCACGTCACCAGCCCCGCCAGCACCGTGGCGATCGCGTACCCGGCCGCCGAGGCGGGCAGGCCGCGGTGCACCAGCAGGTCGGTGTCGACGGCCAGGGTGCTGTAGGTGGTGAACGCGCCCATGAAGCCGGTGCCCAGCCCCAGCCGCAGCGGCGTCGCCCACGAGTCGGCCGCGTCCTCGCCGGCGGCCCGGCGCAGCGCGGCGGCCCGGCCGCGGCGCGATAGCGCCTCGAGCAGCAGGCCCAGCAGGAACGCGCCGGCGATGTTGATGGCGAAGGTGGTGACGGGCCAGTCGCGCGGCCCCTCCGGGAACAGCAGGCCCAGGCCGTGGCGGGAGAAGGTGCCGGCGACGCCGCCCACCGCGACGAGCCCCACCATGGCGGGGCGAAGGTGCAGGGGTGCGGGCACAGGTCTCCTCTCCGAAGGGAAGGAGCCATCAGCCCCGGGGCGGGGCGGTTCAGGCCGCGCACGTGCGCTGCGGCACGCGGGTGCCGGGCCTCGGCGGAGATCCATCGCCGGAGCCCACGATAGCGGCCGGGGCGCCGTCAGTCGACGCGGAAGCCGATCTTCAGCCCCACCTGCACGTAGGCGACGGCGTCGTCCTCGACGTAGCCGCGGGTGGACGTCACCTCGAACCACCCGATGTTGCGGATCGTCTGCGCCGCCTTGCCGATGGCGTTGCGGATGGCGGCGTCGACCCCCTCGGACGACGAGCCCACCACCTCCGTCACCCGGTAGACGTGGTCTTCTGCGCCCATGGCGATCGCCTCCTCGCCGGACCCCGCGGGCCCGGTCGTCAGCCCCGACGCCCCCTGCCGTCGATGCTACGGCCGGCCGTCGCCCGCCACGCCCGATCCGGGTGCGCGAAGCGGCGCGACAGGGGAGAGTGGGCCCATGAGCAATGTCGAGGCACACCCCGACGAGGTCCTGTGCGGCGACGACGCGCCCGCCGACGGCGTGGAGGTCATCGCCCCGCGCGAGGTGCCGCTGGGCGGCCCGCGGGCGATGACGGTGCGCCGCACGCTGCCGCAGCGCCGGCGCTCGCTGATCGGCGCCTGGTGCTTCGTCGACCACTACGGACCCGACGACGTCTCCGCCACCGGCGGCATGGACGTCCCCCCGCACCCGCACACGGGCCTGCAGACGGTGAGCTGGCTGTTCACCGGCGAGATCGAGCACCGCGACAGCCTGGGCATGCACGCCATGGTGCGGCCGGGCGAGCTCAACCTGATGACCGCCGGGCACGGCATCTGCCACTCGGAGGTGTCCACGGCCGACACGGCCATCCTGCACGGCGCGCAACTGTGGGTGGCGCTGCCCGACGAGCACCGCGACGCCCCGCGCGCCTTCGAGCACCACGTGCCCGACCCGGTCCGCGGCGACGGATTCACCGCGCGGGTGTTCCTGGGCACGCTCGCGGGCGCCTCCTCCCCCGTGCACACGTTCACGCAGCTGCTGGGGGCCGAGCTGCTGGTGGACGTGGGCGCCGAGGCGACGCTCGACGTGGACGCCGGCTTCGAGCACGGGCTGCTGGTGGACTCGGGCGAGGTGACGTTCTGCGGCACCGCGCTGCGCCGCGCCGACCTGGGCTACGCCGCCGAGGGCCGCGCCACGGTCACCGTCGCCAACGCGGGAAGCGAACCGGCGCGGCTGCTGCTGCTCGGCGGCCCCCCGTTCGGCGAGGAGATCGTCATGTGGTGGAACTTCCTCGGCCGCTCCCACGAGGACATCGCCGCCTACCGCGACGCCTGGCAGGCGGAGTCGGAGCGGTTCGGCGCCGTGGCCGGGTACGCGGGCCACGACACGGCCGGCATCGCCCGGCTGCCCGCGCCGCCGCTGCCGAACGCCCGGATCACCCCGCGCCGCAACCGGTAGCCGGGCCCGCGCGCGGGCCCGGCCCCGGCCGCGTTCACCGCTGCGCCGCGCGCACGCCCTCCTCCACGCGCCGGCCCAGGTCCGCGTCCACGTTGGTCCAGTACTCGAAGGCCCGCTTGAGCACCGGCTCGGTGACGCCCGCGCACAGGTGGCCGACGATGTTGCCGACGAGGCGCTCGCGCTGCGCGTCGTCCATGACGTTGCGCACCAGATCGCCGGCCTGGCTCCAGTCGTCGTCCTCGGGGTGCCGGATGCCGTCGTACCGGCCGAATTCGCCGGCCGCCTCCCAGCCGGGCTCCGGCCCCACCGCCGACGGGTCGGCGTGCGGCCCGCCGTGGCTGTTCGGGGCGTACACCGGCCGCTGCGGCGAGGCGTACCCGTGCCGCAGCGCGCCGTCCTGCGAGTACGAGTGCACGGGGCACTTCGGGCGGTTCACCGGCAGCTCCATGTGGTTGGCGCCGGTGCGGTAGCGCTGGGCGTCGGCGTAGGCGAAGACGCGCCCCAGCAGCATCTTGTCGGGCGAGAAGCCGATGCCGGGCACCACGTTGGACGGCGAGAACGACGCCTGCTCGATCTGCGCGAAGAAGTTCTCGGGGTTGCGGTTCAGCGTCACCCGGCCGACGTCGATCAGCGGGTAGTCCTTCTGCGACCACACCTTGGTCAGGTCGAACGGATCCACCCGGTAGCGGGCCGCGTCCTCGAACGGCATGATCTGCACCTTCAGCGACCAGCTCGGGTACTCGCCGCGCGCGATGGCCTCGTGTATATCCTTGCGGTGGTGGTCGGGATCGGTGCCGGAAAGCGCGTCGGCCTCCGCCTTGGTGAGGCACTCGATGCCCTGGTCGGTCTTGAAGTGGTACTTCACCCACACGCGCTCGCCCTCGCTGTTGATCCACATGTACGTGTGCGAGCCGAAGCCGTCCATGTGCCGGTAGGTCTTGGGGATGCCGCGATCGCCCATCACCCAGGTCACCTGGTGCGCGCTCTCCGGCGAATTCGTCCAGAAATCCCACTGCATGTCGTGGTCGCGCAGGCCGGTGCCGGGCATCCGCTTCTGCGAATGGATGAAATCGGGGAATTTGATCGCATCGCGCAGGAAGAAGATCGGCGTGTTGTTGCCCACCAGGTCGTAATTGCCCTCGTCGGTGTAGAACTTCATCGCGAAGCCGCGGGGGTCGCGCCAGGTGTCGGGGCTGCCCTGCTCGCCGGCCACGGTGGAGAACCGGAACAGCACGTCGGTACGTCGGCCGGGCTGCAAGAAGTCGGCCTTGGTGTACTCGCCCACGTCGCCGGTGATGACGAGCTCGCCGAACGCCCCGGCGCCCTTGGCGTGCACCACGCGCTCCGGAACGCGCTCGCGGTTGAAGTGCGCCAGCTTCTCCACCAGGTAGTGATCGTGCAGCAGCAGCGGCCCCTGCGGACCCGCCTGCAGCGAATGCGAATCGCTCGCGACGGGGATTCCCGCATCGTTGGTGGTGCGGTACTCATTGTGAGCGGTCAAGACGCCCTCCTTGTTCGGTGGATGATCATCCAGTCGGTCATTGTTCGGCCGGGTTATCGTTCGGCTGGGTTATTGCCCGCGGGGTTGGCGTCTGCGAGGACCCGGCCCCGGGGCGCCTGCGCCGTCAGCGCCGCCGGCAGTCGGCGCAGAGCCCCCAGAAGGTGACCTCCGCCTCGTCGATCGCGAACCCGCGCGCATCGGACGGGTCCAGGCACGGCGCGGCGCCGACGACGCAGTCGACGTCCTCCACCCGCCCGCAGCGGCGGCACACCAGGTGGTGGTGGTTGTCGCCCAGCCGGTCCTCGTACCGGGCGGGCGACCCGGCGGGCTCGATGCGGCGCAGCAGGCCCGCCGCCACGCCCGCATTGAGCACGTCGTACACCGCCTGGGTGGAGACCCGCCCGAGCCGCTCGCGCACCGCGCCCTCCACCTCGTCCGCGGTGCTGTGCGGGCGGGCCGCGATCTGGGCGAGCACGGCGAGCCGCGGCCGGGTGACGCGCAGTCCGGCCGCGCGCAGCCGCTCGGCGTAGACGGAATCCCATTCCTCAGGCATGGCCCCATCATGCCCCTTTTCTGGAACGAGTCCAAATAATCGGCGGTGTGTCGTCCGCCACGGCCGCGCGGCGCCTAGGCTGACGCCGTGCCAGACAACCCCGACCGCCCGGCACCCGTGCGCGCGCCCCGGCGGATCGTCGTGCTCGCCACCGGCGGCACCATCGCCGCGGCCCGCGGTTCCGATGGCGCCCTCTCCCCCGCGCGCGACGCCGCCGAGCTGCTCGCCGGTGTCCCCGCTCCCCCGGGCGTCCGGGTGCGGGCGCACCAGCTGATGGCGGTGGACAGCGCCGCCCTCACGCCCGCCGATATGAACCGGATCGCCGCGCGCGCGGTGGCGGAGCTGCGCGGCGGGGCCGACGGAGTGGTGGTGCTGCACGGCACCGACACGATGGAGGAGTCGGCTCTGGTGGCGGACCTGGCCCTGGCGCGCTGCGGCGCGACGGGGCCGGTGGTGTTCACCGGGGCCCAGCGCGGGGCCGACCACGCCGCGCCCGACGGCCCCGGCAACCTGCGGCTCGCGCTCACCGCGGCGGCCGCAGGAGGCGCACCGCGCGGTTCCGCGGAACCGCCGCCGGTGCGCATCGCCTTCGCCGGGCGCCTGCTGCCGGTGTGGGGCACCCGCAAGACGCACACCACCGACCTGCACGGATTCGACGCTTGGCCCGATGCGCCCGCCGCATCCGCCGCGCGCGTGCGCGCGCTCTCCGTGCTCCGCGGGCTGTGGGACGGTTCCGCGGAACCGCCGCCGGGCCCGCCGCCGCGCGTCGACATCGTGGCGCTGCACCCGGGGGCGGACGGCACGGCGGTGCGGGCGCTGCGCGG
>CAZDSL010000197.1:0-5809 GCA_964507655.1 uncultured Mycobacteriaceae bacterium
ACGCCAAGGACGAGATCGAGGAGCTGCTCAAGGGCGCCGACATGGTCTTCGTCACCGCCGGCGAGGGCGGCGGGACGGGCACCGGCGGCGCGCCGGTGGTCGCCAGCATCGCCCGCAAGCTTGGCGCGCTCACCATCGGCGTCGTCACCCGCCCCTTCTCGTTCGAGGGCAAGCGGCGCGGCAGCCAGGCCGAGGCCGGCATCACCACGCTGCGCGAGTCCTGCGACACGCTCATCGTCATCCCCAACGACCGCCTCCTCCAGCTGGGCGACGCCGCCGTCAGCCTGATGGACGCGTTCCGCTCGGCCGACGAGGTGCTGCTCAACGGCGTCCAGGGCATCACCGACCTCATCACCACGCCGGGCCTGATCAACGTGGACTTCGCCGACGTGAAGTCGGTCATGTCGGGGGCGGGCAGCGCGCTGATGGGCATCGGGGCGTCGCGGGGCGAGGGCCGCTCGCTCAAGGCCGCGGAGGCGGCCATCAACTCCCCGCTGCTGGAGGCCTCGATGGACGGCGCCCACGGCGTGCTCATCTCGATCGCGGGCGGCAGCGACCTGGGCCTGTTCGAGATCAACGAGGCGGCCTCGCTGGTGCAGGAGTCGGCCCACATCGACGCCAACATCATCTTCGGCACCGTCATCGACGACTCGCTGGGCGACGAGGTCCGCGTGACGGTCATCGCCGCCGGCTTCGACGGCGGCTCGCCGCAGAACACGCAGATCGACGCGCGCCCGGAGGCCCGCAGCAGGTCGGCCATCGGCGCGGCGCAGGCGGGGCGCATCGGCCAGCCCCGCGGCGAGGCGGAGCCGGAGTCCGACCGGCCGCAGCCCGTCACCTTCAGCCCGGCGGGCGCGCAGTCGTCCCAGGCCGGGGGCGGGCTGCCCCCGACCCGCCGCGGCGCGCCCGAGCGGGAGGCCGTGGACGACCTCGACGACGAGGTCGACGTCCCCCCGTTCATGCGGCGGTGATCGCCCGGCAGGCCGGCCCGGGCGCGGGGGAGTCCCCGCGCCCGGGCCGCGCGGTGCGCATGGCCTTCACCACCCGCGCCGGCGGCGTCTCCGCGGCGCCGTACGACGGGTTCAACCTGGGCGACCACGTGGGCGACGACCCGTCCGCCGTCGCGGCCAACCGCGCCCGCCTCGCCGCGTCGCTGGGCCTCGGCGAGCGGCACGTGGTGTGGATGGAGCAGGTGCACTCGCGCAACGTCACGGTGGTGGACGGCCCGGTGGCGGGCCCGGTCGAGGTCACCGACGCGCTGGTGACCCGGGCGCCCGGTCTGGCCCTGGCCGTCCTCAGCGCCGACTGCACCCCGATCCTCATGGCCGACGAGGAGGCGGGTGTGATCGCCGCCGTCCACGCGGGCCGCATCGGCGCGCGCATCGGCATCGTCCCCCGCGCCCTCGAGGCGATGGTGGGCCTGGGCGCCGAGCCCGGCCGCGTGGCGGCGCTCCTCGGGCCCGCCGCGTGCGGCGGCTGCTACGAGGTGCCGCCGCACATGCAGGTCGACGTCGAGGGGCACCTGCCCGGCAGCGCCTGCCGCACCCGCAAGGGCACCACGGGCCTCGACATCCGGGCGGGCGTGGCGCAGCAGCTCGGCGAGGCGGGCGTGCGCTCGATCGTCATCGACCCGCGCTGCACCATCGAGGACGCGACGCTGTTCAGCCACCGGCGCGGCGCGCCCACCGGGCGGCTGGCGGGCGTGATCTGGCGCCCAGCCGACGAGGACGCACGGTGACGGCCGGCGATCCCGGCGCGGACGCGCCGCTCGGCGCCGCGCCCGGCGACGCCGAGCGCTCCGCGGCGCTCGAGCGGAGGCTCGCGGCGGTGCGTGCGCGGATCGCGCGGGCGTGCGAGGCCGCCTCGCGGGAGCCCGGCGAGGTCGCGCTCGTCGCCGTGACGAAGTACTTCCCGGCGCGCGATGCCGCGCTGCTGGCGCGGCTCGGCGCGCTCGACCTGGGCGAGTCGCGCGAGCAGGAGGCGGGGCCGAAGACGGCGGCCTGCGCGCGCCTGCTCGCGGGGGCGTCGCCCGCGCCCGCCCCGCGCTGGCACATGGTGGGCCGGCTGCAGCGCAACAAGGCGCGCGCCGTCGCGCGGTGGGCGCACGCCGTGCACTCTGTCGATTCGGTCCGCCTGGCCCGCGCCCTGGACCGCGCCGCGTCGGCGGCCCGGGACGCCGGGGAGCGCCCCGGCCCCCTGGGCGTGTTCCTGCAGGTGAGCCTCGACGGCGATCCCGCCCGCGGCGGCGTGGCCGCGGAGGGGCTCGAGGAGGTCGCCGCGGCGGTGGAGGAGGCCGCCGCGCTGCGGCTCGAGGGGCTCATGGCCGTGGCGCCGCGGGAGGCGGCGCCGGGCGAGGCCTTCGCGCGGATGGCCGGCGTCCGCGCCCGGTTCCTGGACGGCCATCCGGCCGCCACGGGGCTGTCGGCGGGCATGTCCGGAGACCTCGACGAGGCCATCGCGCACGGATCCACGTGCGTGCGTGTCGGTACCGCGATCATGGGTTCGCGGCCGATAGCCTCTCCCATGAGCGACTGATCCGGCCCACCGGGGGGCGGCGCAGCCCGCAGCACATATTCGATCCGCAGAACCGCCGCAGCAAGGAAGGTCTATTCGATGAGCAGCCTGCAGAAGTTCAAGGCGTATTTCGGGATGGTGCCGCTCGAAGACTTCGATGACGACTACCTCGACGAGCCGGGTGCGCCGCGCCGCGGGCTGGACGACGCGTACGACGAGTACGACCGCGAATACGACGGCGGCGGCCGCGGCGACTACGCCGGCGCGCGCCGCGAGTACGACGACGAGCGCTACCCCGCAGGGCGCGGCCGGCTCGAGCCGGTGCCGCCGCGGGGCGGTCCGCGGCCGGCGGCGGTGGGCGGTACGCGCGGCGCGCTCGCCATGGACACCCGCGCCGAGACCCGCGTGGAATCGCGCCGCGCCGCGTCGCTTTTCGACGAGGCCGGCGGCATGTCCAAGATCACCACGCTGCGCCCGCGCGATTACGGCGAGGCCCGCACGATCGGCGAGCAGTTCCGCGAGGGCGTGCCCGTCATCATGGATCTGGTCGAGATGAGCAATGCCGACGCGAAGCGCCTCGTCGACTTCGCCGCGGGGCTCGCCTTCGCGCTTCGTGGTTCATTCGACAAGGTCGCCACCAAGGTGTTCCTGCTCTCACCCGCCGACATCGACGTCTCGGCGGAGGACCGCCGCCGGCTGGTCGAGACGGGCTTCTATTCGCAGTGATCCCGCGCCGCCCCCGGTGACGTCACGCAGGAGGGTCCCCCGCCGCACGCGCGCGGCGGGGGACCCTCCTGCGTTCCGGCGGCCCGGCAACGCGCCGGGCACCCGGCGCGGCGCGGGCGGCCCGCGTCGGGCAGAGTGATCGGCATGGCTGCGCTCCAGGTCGTCTACGTTCTGCTCTACGTCTTCTGGTTCCTGCTCATCGGGCGCGTGGTGGTGGAGTTCATCCGGTCGTTCGCCCGCGACTGGCACCCCAAGGGGTTCCTGGTGATGGTGCTGGAGCTGCTCTTCACGATCACGGACCCGCCCGTGAAGCTGCTGCGGAAGCTCATCCCGCCGGTGCGGATGGGGCAGGTGCGGCTGGATCTGTCGATCCTGGTCCTCATGCTGATCCTGTACCTGTTGATCATGGTCGTCGGCTCCTTCGCATACTGATGAGACCCGTTCGTGATGCACGATCGTGACCTGATGTGACAGGATGAAACCAGTGAACTAGGACCGTCGGGGACGGCCCGACGGTCCATGTAGGTCCATATATGCGGACTGCCCACGTATGCGATAGGGGAATACTCCAATGCCGCTGACTCCGGCCGACGTCCACAATGTGGCTTTCAGCAAGCCGCCGATTGGCAAGCGGGGCTACAACGAGGACGAGGTTGACCAGTTCCTCGATCTCGTCGAGGCCGAGCTCGCCCGCCTCGTAGAGGAGAACTCGGACCTCACCCAGCGGGTCTCGGAGCTCGAGTCCGAGCTCGCGGAGGCGGAGAAGAAGTCGTCCGGCGCGCCGGCCAAGGCCGCCGCGCCCACCCCCGCCCCGGCCAAGGAGCCGGAGAAGCCCGCCGCGAAGGAGCCCGCCGCCGCGGGTGCCGCCGCTGCCGCCGCGGGCGCCGGGGCCGCCACCTCCACCGAGTCCGCGCACCTGCAGGCGGCCAAGCTGCTGGGCCTGGCGCAGGAGACGGCCGACCGCCTCACCAGCGACGCCAAGACCGAGTCGGAGAAGACGCTCACCGAGGCCCGCACCACCTCCGAGAAGCTGGTGACGGACGCCCGCGCCAACGCCGAGAAGATGGTCACCGAGGCCCGCACCAAGGCCGATTCGATGCTCGCCGAGGCCCGGCAGAAGTCCGAGGCACTGCTCGCCGACGCGCGCACCCGCTCCGAGAGCCAGCTCAAGCAGGCGCAGGACAAGGCCGCCGCGCTGCAGGCCGATGCGGAGAAGAAGCACACCGAGGTGATGGGCACCATCAACGAGAAGCGCACCAAGCTCGAGGGCGAGATCGAGTCGCTGCGCACCTACGAGCGCGAGTACCGCACGCGCCTGAAGACCTACCTGGAGGGCCAGCTCGAGGAGCTCAACCAGCGCGGCTCGGCCGCGCCGGTCGACAACTCCGCCGACGCCCGCGAGCGCAAGTAACGCCCGGCGCCCGGGGCGGGCGGCGGGGGGACGGACAGGAGGGATCCGATGCTGATCGCGGCACTCGCGGTGACCCTGGTGGGCTTCATCCTGCTGGTCATCGCACTGGTGGTGAGTTCGACGGCGTTCGCCTGGGCGTGCATCGGGGTGTGCATCGTCGGCTTCGTGCTGCTGGTGGTGGACATCATCCGCAGCCGGCGCGCAGGCGGGGAGTCCGGCGATGACGCGCCGGCCGCCCCCGAGGGGGAGGCGGGCACCGAGTCGGTCGCGGCCGCGCGCGGCGGCGACGACGACGCCGACTAGAATCGGCGCATGCGGCGTTGATCCGGCCATCACCGGGGAGCCTTCGGAAGAACAGCGGCGGACGCCGGCCCTGCGGGGTCGGCGTCGGCGCTCAGTAGAACCGAACGGGCGGGCCCGTCACAGCCCTCACACGAGCGACCGGGCCCGCGGGCCCGGTAAGCGGGGTGGTACCGCGGCGCGGCGTGCAGCCGGCGTCGTCCCCGTGCCCAGGCAGCGTCCCGCCCCCGGCGGGCCGCGCTCCGACACCGGCACATAGGGAGCCACAGCAGTGACCGAGTCCGCCCATCCCGCACAGCCGTCCGATGCGGCGGCGTACCCGCGGTTCGACCTCACCGGCGGCCGCAGCACCGGCGCACCCGACTTCCCGGCCCTCGAGAAGCGGGTGCTGGAGGCGTGGCGCGAGGACGACACGTTCCGCGAGAGCCTCCGCCGCCGCGAGGGCGCCGAGGAGTTCGTGTTCTACGACGGGCCGCCGTTCGCCAACGGCCTGCCCCACTACGGCCACCTGCTCACCGGCTACGTCAAGGACATCGTCCCGCGCTACCAGACGATGCGGGGCAAGCTGGTCGACCGCCGCTTCGGCTGGGACACCCACGGCCTGCCCGCCGAGCTGGAGGCGGAGCGGCAGCTGGGGATCACCGACAAGTCGCAGATCGACGCGATGGGCATCGCCGCCTTCAACGAGGCGTGCCGCAGCTCGGTGCTCCGGTACACCGACGAGTGGCGCGACTACGTCACCCGGCAGGCGCGCTGGGTCGACTTCGAGCGCGACTACAAGACGCTCGACATCTCCTTCATGGAGTCGGTGATCTGGGCGTTCAAGCAGCTCTACGACAAGGGCCTGGCCTACGAGGG
>CAZDSL010000198.1:0-5781 GCA_964507655.1 uncultured Mycobacteriaceae bacterium
GCGCGAGGGGCAGCCCCGCGCGCCGCACCCGCCCGTGGGCGCCGCGTCCGGCGCCCGGTCGGGGCGGCCCGGTCAGAGTGAGCCGGTCACCGAGCCGAAGTCGAGCGAGGACGTCCGGGGGAGCTGCGGCAGCGGCAGCTGCGGCGCCGTCTGCGGCTGACCCACCTGAGGCAGGCGGTCCCAGAACTGCTGCCACTGCTGCCGGGCGCCGTCCTGCCCCTGGTCGCCGCTGCGGTGATCGCCGTCGCCGTTCCACTGCTGCTGCCCGTCGCCGTGGTCGTTCACGGGGTGGGCGGACGCGACCCCCGCGCCGATGCCCACCGCCGCCAGGCCGATGCCCCCGACGACCGCGGTCTTCGCCAGCATGCTCTTCATCTCGCACTCCCATCGTTGTGGTGGCGGGGAGGGAGGTTCCCGTCCCCGTTCGGTGGCGCCACAACGAAGTCTTCCGCCGGATCCTCCGGGTTCCCTGTGACGGACCTGCCGATGCGCTCCGAATCGGCGGCGGCGGGCCTGCCGGACACCGGGTGCCGGGGCGTGCGGCGGGCGTAGGGTTCGATCATGGAACCTGGTCCGGGCAGCGGGCCGGACGGTCCGGCACGGGTCATCGCCCTCGGCGACCGCACCGTGCGCATCGGCCGCGGCGCCGGCAACGACGTGGTGGTGGACGACCTGCTCGTCTCCGTCCGCCACGCCGAGCTGCGGCCGGGCGGCCCCGGGCGGGGCGGCGGCAGCGCAGGTTACGAGATCGTCGACCTGCAGAGCGACGGCGGCACCTACCTCAACGGCACGCCGGTGCACCGCGCCGCGGTGCGCGACGGCGACGTGATCGGCATCGGGCACGCCATGTTCGTCGTCGCCGGCGCCGCGCTGGACGAGTTCGACGACACCGGCGACGTGTGGCTCGAGGTGGAGGGGCTGGTGGTCACGGCCGCCGACGACGGCCACCGGCTGCTCGACGACGTCTCCTTCCCCGTGCCCGAGCGCTGCCTGGTGGGGGTGATCGGGCCCAGCGGCGCCGGCAAGTCCACGCTGCTCAGCGCGCTGACGGGGCAGCTGGCCGCGGCCGAGGGGCGGGTGCTCTACGACGGGCGCGACCTGCACCGCGAGTACGCCGAGCTGCGCCACCGCATCGGCGTGGTGCCGCAGCAGGACATCCTGCACGTGCACCTGCGCATGCGCCGTGCGCTGCGGTTCGCGGCGCGGCTGCGCTTCCCGCGCGACACCACCGCCGCCGAGCGGGATGCGCGGGTGGACGAGGTGATCGGGGCGCTGGGCATCGCGGGGCGCGAGGAGCAGCGCATCCTCACGCTCTCGGGCGGCCAGCGCAAACGGGTGAGCGTGGCGCTGGAACTGCTCACCAAGCCGTCGCTGCTGCTGCTCGACGAGCCCACCTCCGGACTCGACCCCGGCATGGACCGCGCCATGATGACGCTGCTGGCCGACCTCGCCCACGAGGGCCGCACGGTGATCGTGGTGACGCACAGCGTGCTCAACCTCTCGGCCTGCGACAGGCTGCTCGTGCTCGCGCCCGGCGGGCGCGTCGCCTACTACGGCCCGCCGGAGGAGACGCTGCGTTTCCTCGGCTTCGACTCGTGGCCCGAGGCGTTCGACGCCTTCGCCCAGGACACCGACCGCGATTGGCCGGCCCAGTACCGCGGATCGGCGATGCACCGCCACTACGTGACGGCGGGCCGGGGACGCGGGCCCGGCGCCGCCCCCGCACCGCCCGCGCGGCGGCTCACGCTGCGCCGGTGGGCCGGCCAGGTGCGCACGCTCACCGCGCGGTACACGGCGGCCATCGCGTCCGACCGCATGTTCCT
Organism: uncultured Mycobacteriaceae bacterium; assembly: GCA_964507655.1. GTDB lineage: Bacteria > Actinomycetota > Actinomycetes > Mycobacteriales > Mycobacteriaceae > Tomitella. Next base: position 1,824 of record CAZDSL010000198.1, read on the forward strand.
GGCCATCATGGTGGTGCTGCCGGTGGTGCTGGGCGCCATGGCCAGGGCCCTGGCCGGCGGCGCGCTCGACCACGAGCACACCGTCAACACCGTGCTCATCCTCTGCGTGGGCGCCGTGCTCACCGGCACCGCCAACTCGGTGCGCGAGCTGGTCAAGGAGAGACCGATCTACCGGCGCGAGCGGGCGGTGGGGCTGCCGCGCTCGGCCTACCTCACCTCCAAGGTGCTGGTGCTCGGCGTGATCAGCGTGGTGCAGGCGCTGGTGCTCACCGCGGTGGCGCTGGCCGGGGTCACGGTGGACCCGCAGGGCTACGGCGGCGTGTGGGGGCAGGTGCACCTGGAGCTGCTCATCGTGTCCGCGGCGCTGGCGTTCACCGCGATGATGGGCGGGCTCGTCGTCTCGGCGCTGGTGGGGCGCGAGGAGGTGACGATGCCGCTGCTGGTGCTCATCGCCATCGTGCAGGTGATCTTCTGCGGGGCGCTGCTGCCGCTCGACGCGATCCCCGGGCTCAACGTGGTCTCGTGGTTCGTGCCCGCGCGGTGGGCGCTCGGCGCGATGGCGGGCACGCTGCACCTGCAGCAGACGATGTCCGGCCGCTTCGCCGGCGACCCGCTCTTCGCCTCCGGCCTCGGCTCGTGGCTGATGGACCTGGGCGTGCTGGCGGGGCTTTCGGTGGTCGCGGGCGGCGCGGTGTACTGGCTGCTGCGGCGGCAGGAGCCGGCGGTGATGCGCCGGCGGTGACGCGGCGGGCCACGAGCCGGCGGTGACGCGGCGGGCCCGCGGCACGGGCCCCGCGCGATGCCCGGCCGTCGGCGCGCCCGGCGGATAGTCTCGGCGCATGCGCTCGCCCATCCACGACTATCTGGCGGAGGTGCTGCGCGAGTGCGCCCCGCACGCGGGCGGCGCGCCCGCCCGGTACATCCCGCAGCTCGCCGAGGCCGACCCGATGCTCTTCGGGATCGGCCTGTCGGCGGTGGACGGCGCGGTGTACTGCGCGGGCGACTCCGACGTGGAGTTCACCATCCAGTCGATCTCCAAGCCGTTCGTCTACGGCTTCGCGCTCGAGGACCTCGGCGCCCCGGCGGTGTGGGCGCGGGTGGACGTGGAGCCGTCGGGCGATGCGTTCAACGAGCTCTCGCTCGAACCGGCGACCGGCCGGCCGATGAACCCCATGATCAACGCCGGCGCCCTCGCCACCCACTCGCTTCTGGTCCCCGGCGGCGACGTGGACACGCGCGTGGAGCGCATCCGTGCCGGGCTCTCGGCGCTGGCGGGGCGCGAGCTGGAGATCGACGAGGCCGTGTACCGCTCCGAGATGGAGACGGCCTACCGCAACCGCGCCCTCGCCAACATGCTGCGGGCCGCCGGCAACGTCGAACTCGAGCCGTTGCAGCTGGTGCGCGGCTACACCCGCCAGTGCGCGGTGCGCGTGACGGCCCGCGACCTGGCGATCATGGCGGCCACGCTCTCCAACGGCGGCGTGCAGCCGCTCACCGGCGAGCGGGTCTTCTCCGCGGCGGTGGTGCGCCAGGTGCTCACGGTGATGACCACGTGCGGGATGTACGACTCGGCGGGCGACTGGCTCTCCGCCGTCGGGATCCCCGCCAAGAGCGGCGTGGGCGGCGGCATCATCGGCGTCCTGCCGGGCCAGGCGGGCCTGGCCACGTTCTCGCCGCCGCTCGACGCGCACGGCAACAGCGTGCGCGGCGTGGCGGTGTTCGAGAAGATGTCGGCCGACATGGGCCTGCACCTGATGACGGTGCCGCCGCCCGCGCGGGCGGTGCTGCGCGACGACGGCGTGGTGACCACCGCCGACGGCGCGCGGGTCGGCATCTACGCGCTGCAGGGCGCCATCCAGTTCGCCGGCGCCGAGTGGATCGCCCGGCACCTGGTGCAGTTCCCGCCCGACGCGCCGACGGTGGCCTGGGACCTCACCCGCACCTACGCCGTCAACTCGGTGGCGCGGCGGATGCTGCTGGAGACGGCCCGCCGGCTGGGCGACGACGGGCACACCGTGGTGCTCATCGACCCCGACGGGGTGCTCGCCGACCCGGCCGTCGGCGACGGCCGGCGGCTGCGGGTGGTCGACTCGCTCGCCGGCATCGTGGGGGAGGAGGCGCTGCGGGTGCCGGGCTCGTACACCGAGGCGCCGCGCGACACGCCCATCGGCGACGCGGGGCCGGGGCGCGCACGGACGCGCCCCCGCAAACGCCCCCGCGTGCCGCGCGGGCGCCGGTAGCATCGGCGCCGTGAGCGTGATCCGGTGGGGCAGGCGTGCGCGCGGCGGGGGGTCCGGCGCCGCGGCCGGCCCCGGAGCGGCGGGTGATGCCCTGCGCATCCTCGTCTACAGCAGCAGCCGCCTCACCCGTTCCGCGGTGGTCTCCGCCCTCGGGCCCCGTCCCGTGCCCGGGCTGCCCGCCGCCGAGTACGTCGAGACCGCCACGGCCCCCATGGCCCTGCGCCGCCTCGACGCCGGCGGGATCGCCCTGGCCATCCTCGACGGCGAGGCCGCGCCCGCCGGCGGGCTGGGCCTCGCGCGGCAGCTCAAGGACGAGATCAGCCCCTGCCCGCCCGTGCTCGTGCTGCTGGGCAGGCGCGCGGACGCGTGGCTGGCCGAGTGGTCGCGCGCCGAGGCCGCGGTGCTGCACCCCCTCGACCCGTTCGACCTCGCCGAGGCGGCGGCCCGGCTGCTGCGCCGCACGGCGGGCGCGGCCGACGCCTGACGACGCCCCGGTCCGGGCCGGCGCCCGCGCGGAGACGCGCCGTGGCCGTGGAAATCGGGACACACCCGCGCGGTTCGTGAGTAGGGTGAGCATCGGGTCGTAAGTGAGTCCTGGATCACATCCGGGGCCGGCCCGTTCGGCACGGGGCACCCAGGCGCACGCGCGGGGATCCCCCTCGGGCCCAGCCGGTTACGGCGGGGCCGCGGGTCGAGAGGAGCGGCGGGATGAACGCGTACGTACCGATCCTCGTCATCGGCGCGATCGCCCTGGCCTTCGCCGTGTTCTCCGTGGGGGTGGCCTCGTTCGTGGGGCCGCGCCGGTACAACCGCGCCAAGCTCGAGGCGTACGAATGCGGCATCGATCCGCTCTCGCATCAGGCGGGCGAGCCGGCCGTGGGCGCGGGCCACCGGGTGTCGATCAAGTTCTATCTCACGGCGATGCTCTTCATCATCTTCGACATCGAGATCGTCTTCCTCTACCCGTGGGCCGTGCACTTCGACGCGCTCGGATACTTCGGGCTCGCCGCGATGGCGCTGTTCGTCGTCAACGTCGCGGTGGCGTACGCCTACGAGTGGCGCAGGGGAGGGCTCTCCTGGGCGTGAGCGCGCCCCGCCGCGGCGGGGCCCGGGCAACCATCCGATCGAGGCAGAGAGGCGGTGCAGGGCGATGGGGCTGGAGGAGCAGCTGCCCAGCGGCATCCTGTTGTCCACGGTGGAGACGGTCGCCGGGTACGCGCGCAAGGGCTCGCTGTGGCCGGCCACGTTCGGCCTGGCCTGCTGCGCCATCGAGATGATGGGCACGGCCGCGGGGCGCTACGACATCGCCCGCTTCGGCATGGAGCCGTTCCGCGCCTCGCCGCGGCAGGCCGACCTCATGATCGTCGCCGGGCGGGTGAGCCAGAAGATGGCGCCGGTGCTCCGGCAGATCTACGACCAGATGCCCGAGCCCAAGTGGGTGCTGTCGATGGGCGTGTGCGCGTCCTCGGGCGGCATGTTCAACAACTACGCGATCGTGCAGGGCGTCGACCACGTCGTGCCGGTGGACATCTACCTGCCCGGCTGCCCGCCCCGCCCGGAGATGCTGCTGCACGCCATCATCACGCTGCACGAGCAGATCGGGCGCATGCCGCTGGGCGTGCACCGCGAGGAGGCCGCGCGGGCGGCGGAGGAGGCGGCGCTCGCCTCGCCCACCACCTGGGAGCGCAAGGGGCTGCTGCGGTGACGGGGCCCGAGCG
>CAZDSL010000199.1:0-5726 GCA_964507655.1 uncultured Mycobacteriaceae bacterium
GGGCGAGCGCGGCGCGCACCGTCATCTTCGAGCCGTCGTCGTTGAGCACGCCCGAATAGCGGGAGAACACCGCCATGCCCGGCCCGATCGCGGCCTGCGGGAGGTCAACCGGGGCGATGGCGCCCTGCTGGAGCTCCTTGAGCTTGGCGGGCAGCTCGCCCTTGAGTACGGCGAGGAAGCCGCGGCGGTCGATGGATGGTGCATTCTCGGGGCGCGGGCGGAGGGACAAGACGATGGAGGAGGCGAGGGCGTTGGTGCCCTGGGAAATCATTCGATTGCTCATCTCGCTGCGCATCGGCCATGTAGCAGTGATCGTCCACCCCGAGCGGATCATGCCTTCGAGCAGGGTTTCCCAGCCAGTCGAGGCTTCACCGCCCTCGTTGGTGTCCTGCTGCTTGAATGCGTAGTAGACGGTTATGGGGCAGTCTGGGAGCGAGGACTCACGCGCGCGTCGGAACACCTTGCGGAACCCGTCTTCGAAGAACTCGTGGGCGCCTTCCTTGCCGTCGTGTCGATACGGGTTGGCGACAAGCTCATCGGCTTTCGGAACGAGTAAGGTGCTTAGTAAATCCGGGTAGATTGCTCGGAGCGACCTACGAAGCCATACATAGAAAAAGTCGGATAGGTCCGAGTATCCGATATTGTCGTAGTATGGAGGGTCAGTTGATACGGCGAACCCTGAAAACGCAATATTTTCGGCGCTCGACTGTTTCGCGATTGCAGGTCCCGCCGCTACCTGCTGACTCAATGCATGTGTTACAACCCGCAGGCACGCGCCGAGTGATCCGCTATTGGTCTCCCCGAGAGTAAACGACTCGGAAAAGTCCCAAGTCATATTCACTGACTGCTGTCCGAAAAGTTGCTGTGAAACTTGTCCAGTGTTCTCCCAGCGGCATAGGCTATTACTCCAATCTGCTAGTCGAGATACCGCAAGGGATAGATACAATGCAATTCCCCGGGCATAGTCTGCGGCCGACTCCTCTTGATCGCGAGAATCCAAAAACTTGTCCGCTGCGTTAAGTGCATCACGAAATGCCAGGCTTTGCGCCTCCTGGACCAAATCGCTGAGTAGCGAAAGGGCGGTGAGCTGCCGATTTGTAAATAGATCAGCGTACTTCTTGAATCCGTAGGCTTGAACCCGGAAGCTCGGCGCCTTTGGGGGGATATCGCCTGGTGGAATGTTATGTGGTTGATCGACATCAGCAGCAATTGAATGTTCTTGCGTCGGAGGCAGATAGATTCGCGATCGATTTCCAGCGGCAACAAGGGCCATTAGCTGTGTGTTGACAGCTTTGCGTTTTCCTTCAGCGCGGATGTATCTTAACTCCACCGGCGACCCGCATCCGATGCAGGTAGCGCCGCGGCGGTTAACCGTCCCGTCGCTCTCCTTCGTCGGCGCCAGCGCCGGATCGTGCCCGATTGAGAACGATACCTTTCCGTCCTCCACCGACGGTACGACGTACGCCTCCTTTCCCTTCTTCTTGCCCAGCCACCACGATCGCACGAGCGGCATTGCGATACCGCAGGCCGGGTTGGGGCAGGTGACGGTGCGCGCCCAGATCCACGCGATGACGGTGGCCTCGGTGCCATCGTCGAGCTTGGCCTTGGGATAGAGGTGCCCGATGCGCTTCTCGGCCTCGTCGCGCATCCACTCTCCGTATCGGCGCACGTCCTCGGCGAGGCCGGTCGCCCGTGGCCAGGTGGAGAACTGCTCGTCGGCGGCGCCGGGGAACACGGGCTTGCGGCCGGCGAACTTCGGCGGGATCTCGATCAGCGCCTTGTTGATGAGCACGGCCACCGGGTTGAGGTCGGATGCGTGCGCCTCGAGTCCCAGCCGCTGCGCCTCGAGGGGTATCGAGCCGCCGCCCGCGAACGGGTCGAGGATCGGCGGTGGGTTGCCGTCGGTCGAGTCGAGGATCTCTTGGTGTGCGCGCCGCAGCAGCTCCTCGTTGTCGGAGTTCCCCCACAGCACCAGCTGTTCGATCAGCTCGTGCAGGCGCCGGCGCTCGGCGGCGACGGCCTCCTCGGTGGGGAAGCGGTCAGGGTGGGACGAGGGGTCGTCGACGAGCTGGGCGAAGAGCACTGCGCGCGCGGCGGTGATCGGTCGCCGTGCCCACCAGTGATGAATGCTCTGCGGCTTTCCAACCTTCCGATTCTTTTCGGCTTTCAGAGCCTCGTTGATCTTCTCCAGCGGCAGCGCCACCTCGATCAGCTTGCGGCGCGGCGCCTCCGCCGCAGAGCCAACACGTTGTGCATCGTCGGACATGGGAAAGCGACTCCTCGGGCACGACCGGACGCGTGTTGCACGGTCGCACAACACGTTGGGTACCGAGTATCAGCTTCTCAGGAGGCTCACGGGCAGAAACAAGCAGGTGCCGGTAGCCCACCACCCCCGCCCGGTACCGTCGCGGGCGTGACCGATCATCGAGGCCGCTCAGGCGCAGACAGGGCCGTGGATCTGCTGCGCGCCCACCATCCGCTCACCGCCGGCGAGTGGGAGTCGCTGCTGGTCAGCGAGGGATACAGCCCGGACGAGGCGCGGAGCCTGGCCGCCGATCCGCCGGAGTCATACGTTGTCGAGTTCCTCGACGGCCGGATGGTCGTGCTGGACGAGCTGGCCGACCGCATGGTGGCGACCCGCCGAGTGACGGCCGATGAGATCGACGCCGACGTCCTCATAGACGACCAGGACCTGTCCGTCTACACGATGCTGCGGCCCCAGGCGCCCATGGAGGCGCCTGCCTTGGGCGAGACGGAGGTGCTCGAACAGCGCGGCGCGGCCCGCCTGGCCGACATCGCCGAGCACGTACTGATCCTCGAACCCGGCACGCTCGCCTTGTTCCGGCCCGGCGACCTCGTCGCGGTGCGGATCGGCCGCGACGGCGCCGTCACGGTGGAGCCGGTGGCCGACCCCGTGGACGTCGACCTGCGGCCGGTGCTCGACGCGGCGGTCCCCGACGGCGGCGCGGCGGGCATCTACGAGGTGATCTACCAGCAGACGTGGGATCATGGGCTGCTGCTGGAGCCCGCCGTGCCGATCACGGAGATGATCGAGCGCGCCGGCTACGTCCGCCGCGTCGACATGGTCGCGCGCACGGCGGACGACATCGCTGTCGACCGGCGCGAGATGCTCGAGCGGCTCCTCGCCGGCGACACCACAGAGAGGGACGAGCCGGCGTCCATCGACCTGCGGATCGACCTCCTGATCTCCCTTGGCGGCGAGGAACGCGAGTCCATCGTGCGCACGGTGCTCGCACGGAACCCCGGCGCCTTCGACGACCTCGACGATTTCGAGGCCGTCACCAGCGTGCTCGCGCACATCGACGATCGCGCGATGGCCGCCGCGCTGGACGCCGACAACGGCCCGGTCGACGGGGACGACCCGGTGGGCAGGGTCCTCCTCGCGGCGTTGGCCACGGTGACGACGCTGTCGGCGCTCGGGCCGCGCCGCATCCGCCCCGCCACCCTGCACCTGGCCGCCTCCTTGCTGCTGCGGATGGGGCAGGGCGAGCGCAGCGAATCGGTGCTGCGCGAGGCCATGGCCGAGGACGAGACGTGGCTGATCGGCCACCACGGCCTGTACGCCTTCGCGCTGATCCGCTCCGATCTGCCGGAGGCCCTCGCGCAGCTGCGGCAGGTCCCCGGCGGCGAGGACGAGCCCATCTACGGCTTCCTCGAACGGATCGTCGCGGGCGCCGGCCCCGAGCCCGGGCGCAACGATCCCTGCTGGTGCGGATCGGGGCGCAAGTACAAGAAGTGCCACATCGGCCGCCCGCGCATCACGCCGAATCAGCGCAGTCAGCTATTGCTGGCCAAGGCAGCCGAGTACATGCGCATGAGCCACTTCCACGTGCTGGTCGACGCCCTGGCGGACCAGCGCGCATCGGTCGCGGGGGAGCGGTACGCCCACCTGCTCGCCGACGATCCTCTGGCGGACGATGTCGCGCTGATCGAGGGCGGCGTGCTGGAGAGCTTCCTCGATGCGTGCGGGCCGCTGCTGCCCGCCGAGGACGCGATGCTGGCCCAGCAGTGGCTGCTGCGCGGTCGCTCGGTCTACGAGGTGCTGCAGGCGCGGCCCGGCGAGGGCTTCACGCTGCGCGACCTGCGCACCGGCGACCGGATCGACGTCACCGAACGGCGCGGCTCCGCCGACGTGCAGGCAGGGCAGTTCCTGTGCGTGCGGGTGGTCGAGGAGGACGGGCGCGAGGTCATCTACGGGGGCATCGAGCCGGTGGACGCCGCCCTGCGCGCCGACCTGATCGAGGCCCTCGACGGCGGCGACCCGTTCCTCTTGGTGGAGCTGCTCAGCCGCCGCTACGCCCCGACGCAGATGCGCACCATGACCGGCGAGGAGATGGTGATCTGCGCGGGCACGTACTCCATCCCCGATCCGAGCGGCCTCGCCCGCAAACTCAGCCGCCGCTACGGCAAACGCGAGGGCGGCGTGTGGACGTGGCTGGACGGCACGCGCGTACTCGGCACGATCACCCAGGACGAGGGGCCGGTGCCGCTGGCGCTGACGGTGGAGGCGATGAGCGTCGAGCGCTACGAGACGATGACCGCACATCTGCTCTCAGCCGCGCCGGGCGCCGAGCTGGTGGACGAATCGCGCAGCACGGCGGCCGAAATGCTCGAACGCGTCGAGGCGGGCGATGCGCCTCCGCCGCCCCCGCCGGAGGCGGCGGACCCGGCCGTGCAGGAGGCGCTCGCGGAGTTCGTGCGCGACTACGAGCGCTCCTGGCTCGACGAGGCGATCCCGGCCCTCGGCGGCCGCACGCCCCGCGAGGCGGTAGAAGACCCCACCACCCGCGACGACGTGATCCGCCTGCTCGACTCGTTCCCGCAGGAGGAAAGCCCCGGCATGATGAGCACTGCTCGCCTGCGGGAGATGCTGGGGCTGTAGCAGGGCGCGTGCACCCGGTCACGCCACCGGTGAGCGCATGCCCACGGTGTCGCGGCGCGGATCGTAGGTTGGCGCTCACCCGTCGAGAGGTGCATGGGTGGCCGCCGTCTTCACCCCACCGCGTCCGATTTCAGAAGTCGTACGAGGTCTCCGCGGTGCCGTCCGCGACCGGGCGCTGGTAGCGGCGCAGGTGCACGCTGCGGGCCAGGCGGATGACCGGGCGGATCAGCATCTCGATGCTGCCGATCACGAACAGGCACGTGCCAGCGAAGGTGAGGGTTTCGGAGAAGAAGAAAAAGCTGCCGATGACGAACCAGATGCCGATCAGGATGTCGTTCGCGATGCTGAGGACCTCGTAGCGCCGGCGGATCACCAGCTCCTCCGGGCCCATATGGATGATCACGGGGCGACGCCCGGATCGCGTGGGTGTCGGTTCATGCGGCGATGCGGGCATGGGCGCCACCTCTCGAGTGCTGAGCGGGTAAGGACCTTCACGCACGATCGTTCCCGCGGCGGCCGCGATGCGCAGGCCGGAGACTCCCGACGGTGACCCCGTGTACACGCGCCCGTACTGACCCGCCGCGGGTCCGCGTCACACCGGCGGCCCGCCCGACTCCCATGTCTTCGCCCAGTCGGCCATGATGCCGGTGGCCGCGAACGAGCCCAGCTCGGTGTGCACGAACGCGTCGAGCACGTAGCGCACCTGGTCGTATTCGGGCCCGTCCGGGCTCACCGCCACCAGCGCCAGCCGGTGCTGGCGGCCGGTGTTGCGCCCGGTCTGCACCTCGTTGCGGGTGACGAAGAACGAGTCGGCGCCCGCCAC
>CAZDSL010000200.1:0-4100 GCA_964507655.1 uncultured Mycobacteriaceae bacterium
GGCCGCCCCCGCCGCCCCCGCCGAAGCCACCGCCCCCGAACCCGCCGCCGCCGAAGCCTCCGCCGCCGAAGCCCCCGCCGCGGCCGCCGCTGAGGATCGATCCGATGAGGATGCCGCCGAGCATGGCGCCCGCGCCGGACCCGCGCCTGCGCCCGTAGCCCCCGCCGTAGCCGCCCGGGCCGCTCCACTGATCGAAGTCGCGCCGGGCCAGTTCCATGGCCTGCTCGGCGAGCGCGGCGGCGGCGTGCGCCTCGCGCTGCGCGGCCTGCGGATCGTCGGGGCGCAGCCGCACGGCCTCGTCGTAGTGGCGGTGCGCCTCCGACAGCCGGGTGCGGGCCTCGGTGCCGATGCCGCCGCGCCGCGGCGCCAGGAAGCCCTCGGCCGCATCGATGCGCGCGCGGGCGCTGTCGATGGTCTGGTCGACGAGCGCGCGCAGGCGCCGGTTCTCGGCCACCTTGTCGGTGGTCTCCGCGTAGACCGTGTCCAGCGCGGCGTCGGCCTCGACCACGGACTCGTAGGTGCCGAGCGGGTCGGCGTCCTTGTTCCGGGCCGCAGCGGCCAGCGCCTCCTCGACGCGGGCGCGGGTGGCGTCGAGCCGGGTGCGGTTGGCCTCCACCCGCACGTCGCCCGACTCGGCGAGCCGGCGCGCGGCGTCCACGCCCTCCTGGGCGTCGGCGAGCACGGCCGGCAGCTCGGCCACGGCGTGGCGGATGTCGGATTCGGCGGTGTCGACCGCGTCGAGCAGGGTGCCGGCCTGGTCGAGCGCGCGCTCGGCGGCGCGGATGCCGCGGACCACCGAGGTGGGGTTGCCGCCGGGGCCGGACACGGCGCGGCGGGCCTCGCCGATCGCCTCTTCGGCGTAGGCCGCCTGCTCGCGGGCGAGGTCGAGGTTCGGCGCCACCGGGGCGAGGGCGCTGGCGGAGAACTCGCCGCGCAGCCCGTCCAGGATCTGCTCGGCCTGCGGGAAGCGGGCCGTCACGCCCACCATGCGCTGGGTGAGCGTCTCGAGCCGGGCGGGCGCGCTGATGAGCAGGTCGCGCATCTTGTCGAACGCCGCCACCTGGCCGTCGAGGGCGGCGTTGGCGCGCGCCGTGTGCACCAGCAGGTCGGTGAGCATGCGGCGGCGTTCGTCGGGCGTCTCGGGGATGGCGTCGTCGAGCCGCTGGCGGATGCCGAACGCGTCGGCGAGGGCCTTCCGGGCCGCGTCGACGGCCTCGCGGAACGGCGCCGTCTGGTTGCGGCCGAACTCGTCGATCGCCAGCTGCAGCTCCTCGCGGCTGGTGCGCAGGGCGTTGTCGGTCTCCACGAGCAGCTCGCGGGCGCGCTGGTCGAGCGCCTCGGTGGACAGGCCGGCCAGATTCTGCGGGTCGGTGAGGTCGGTGCTGCGCGCGGTCTCCAGCTCGGCCCGCTTGCGGCGGCGCTTGCGCACCTGCACCCAGATGAGCGCGCCGCCGAGGATGACGATGATCACCGCGACGCCGGCGATGAGCGGCGTGGAGCTGGGGCCGGCGAGCGCGTCGGAGAGGCCGCCGGCCGCCGCGATGGCCGCGCCGGGCCAGTCGGACTCGCGCAGCTTCGGGACGATGTCGTCGGACTCGATCGAGGAGACGTCGGACTGCGACAGGTCGGCGACCGAGCCGGTGGACACGAACCCGTAGGCGCGGTCGGCGGTGGCGACGGCGAGCAGCATCGTGTCGTCGCCCAGGCCGCTGGTCTGCGCCGTCTGCCGGGCCCAGTCCTCGCCGCTCATCCCGTCGAAGGTGTCGGTGTAGACCACCCAGAGCTGCACCTTGTGGTCGTTGAACAGCTCGTCGACAGCGTCCTGCACCCGCCCGGCGTCGCCGCCGAGGGCGTCGGCGTGGTCGGTGACCTGCTGCGGCAGCCGGAAGGGGGCCTCCGCGTGCGCGGGCGCGGCCAGGCCCGCGGCGGCCGGCAGCAGCAGCGCGATCGCGGCGAACAGCAGCGCCGCGAGGGCGCGGGGGAGGACGGGGGACGCGGCGCGTGCGGGAGCGGGTCGCATACCCAGAACCTAGTCGCCGCCCGCGGGCGGTGCAGCGCCGCGGGTGCGGCGCGCGGCATGCGGCGGGCGCGGCTGGCAGACTGGTCGGCGATGACGACTGGACTCGGTCCCGGGGGGACGATCGCGCGCTGGCTGCGCCGTGCGGTGGCGGGCATCCTCATCTTCGGGGTGCTGCTGGTGTTCGGCACGGCGTTCCGGGTGTGGCAGGTGGCGCGCGTCAACGACTATTCGCCCGCCGGGGCCATCCTGGTGCTCGGCGCGGCGCAGTACAACGGCACGCCGTCGCCGGTGTTCCAGGCGCGCCTCGACCGCGCCGCCGAGCTGTTCGACAGCGGCGTCGCGCCCATGGTGGTCACGGTGGGCGGCAAGCAGCAGGGCGACGAGACCACCGAGGCCGAGGCCGGCCGCCAGTACCTGATGGACCACGGCATCCCCGAGGGCGACGTGCTGGCCATCGCGGTGGGCTCCGACACCCTCGGCAGCATCGACGCGGTGGCCTCGGTGCTGCGCCGCCAGCGCATCGACTCCGTCGTCATCACCTCCGACCCGTGGCATTCGCTGCGGGCCCGCACGATGGCGCGCGACGCCGGCCTCGAGGCCACCGTGGCGCCCACCCGCACCGGACCCGCCGTGTACACGCGGTCGGCGCAGTTCAAGGGCATCGTGCGCGAGACGGGTGCGCTGCTGTGGTATCAGCTCACGCACTATCAGGCGGACTTCCCCGACGTGATCAAGGAATGACGCGATGATCACACCAGGGCAGGCGACGGTGAAGGAGCGCCGGTGAGCGGATACACGGCCGACGACCTCGAGCGGATCGGCGACGAGGCGCCCAAGACGGCCGGGCTGGCCGGCGCGGGCACCGAGCACCGCTCCGCCTTCTCGCGCGACCGCGCCCGCGTGCTGCACAGCGCCGCGCTGCGCCGGCTGGCCGACAAGACGCAGGTGGTGGGCCCGCGCGAGGGCGACACCCCGCGCACCCGGCTCACCCACTCGATCGAGGTGGCGCAGATCGGCCGCGGCATCGCCGACGGCCTCGGCTGCGACCCCGACCTGGTGGACCTGGCCGGCCTGGCCCACGACATCGGCCACCCGCCGTACGGGCACAACGGAGAGCGTGCCCTCGACGAGGTGGCGGCCGCGTGCGGCGGCTTCGAGGGCAACGCCCAGAACCTGCGCATCCTCACCCGCCTCGAGCCGAAGGTGCTGGGGCCGCAGGGCGAGTCGCTGGGCCTCAACCTCACGCGTGCCTCGCTCGACGCCGCCATGAAGTACCCGTGGCTGCGGCCCGCGCCGGGCGCCAAGTTCGGCGCCTACGACGACGACGCCGCGATCCTCGCATGGGTGCGGCGCGGGGCCCCGGAGGGCCGGCAGTGCCTGGAGACGCAGGCGATGGACTGGGCCGACGACGTCGCCTATTCGGTGCACGACGTGGAGGACGGCGTCATCTCGGGCCGTATCGACCTGCGCGCGCTGGCCGACCCGTCCGAGCAGCGGGCGCTGGCGGCGCTGGGCTGGTCGGAGTTCTCGTCTGTGGCCGAGTCGGAGCTGGTGGAGGCGGCGCAGCGGCTGTCGGTGCTGCCGGTGGTGCAGGCGGTGGGCGTGCACGACGGCACGCTCGGCTCCTCGGTGGCGCTCAAGCGCATGACCAGCGAGCTGGTGGGCCGGTTCACCTCCGCGGCCATCGCCGGCACCCGGTCGGTGGCGGGGGAGCGGCCGCTGTCGCGGTACGCGGCCGACCTGCACGTGCCCGCGGTGGTGGCGGCGGAGGTGCTGCTGCTCAAGACGGTGGCGCTGCGGTACGTGATGTCTGATCCGGGCCACCGCAAGCGGCAGGACCGCGAGCGCGAGCGCATCCACCGCGTGGCGCAGTGGCTGCTGTCGACGGCGCCCGGCACGCTCGACCCGATGCTGCGCGCCGAGTGGGACCGCGCCCCCGACGACGCCCGCCGCGTGCGGGTGGTGGTCGACCAGATCGCCTCGTGCACCGAGAGCCGGCTCGAGCGGCTGGACCGCGAGGCGCGCGACGACCAGGCCGGCTGGGCTTAGGGGGCGCGCAGTCCGCCTGCCCGCAGCCCCC
>CAZDSL010000200.1:4200-5714 GCA_964507655.1 uncultured Mycobacteriaceae bacterium
CGATCCGAGCGCCGTTTCCACCGAAGGGTCCGCGAATCGGTGCTCGACGTACCCAGCCGGTGCTCGGATCGCGCGCGCCGGCCGGGCACCCGCCGGGCGGCGCCCCCCGATCCGGCGCCCGGCCATACACTGCAGGCGTGGCCGGCCGAATTCCTGATCGCGACATTGCGGAGATCCGTGAGCGGGTCCGCATCGAGGACGTCGTCGGCGAGTACGTGGCCCTGCGCCGCGGCGGCGCCGACTCGATGAAGGGCCTGTGCCCGTTCCACGACGAGAAGACGCCCTCCTTCCACGTGCGCCCCAATCACGGGCACTTCCACTGCTTCGGCTGCGGCGAGGGCGGCGACGTCTTCAGCTTCCTGCAGAAGATCGAGCACATCGGCTTCGTCGAGGCCGTCGAGCAGATGGCCGAGAAGGTCGGCTACACCATCAACTATGAGGGCGGCGGCACCGCGATCCGCCGTGACCGCGGCACCCGCGCCCGGCTGGTCGCCGCCAACGCGGCCGCCCAGGAGTTCTACGCCGAGCGGCTCGCGCAGCCCGACGCCGCGGCCGCGCGCCAGTACCTGCAGGAGCGCGAGTTCGACGGTGCCGCGGCGCAGATGTTCGGCTGCGGCTACGCGCCCGCCGGCTGGGACACGCTCACCAAGCACCTGCTGGGCAAGGGGTTCGAGTTTTCGGAGCTGGAGGCGGCCGGCCTGTCGCGGCAGGGCAAGCGCGGGCCGATGGACCGCTTCCACCGCCGCCTGCTGTGGCCCATCCGCAGCCTCGCGGGCGACGTCATCGGGTTCGGCGCGCGGCGGCTGCACGACGACGATCCCATCCAGGCCAAGTACGTCAACACGCCCGAGACGATCCTGTACAAGAAGTCGCAGGTGCTCTTCGGCATCGACCTGGCCAAGCGCGAGATCGCCAAGCGGCACCAGGCCGTCATCGTCGAGGGGTACACCGACGTGATGGCCATGCACCTGGCGGGCGTGCCCACCGCGGTGGCGGCCTGCGGCACGGCCTTCGGCGCCGAGCACCTGTCGATGCTGCGCCGCCTGCTGCTGGACGACAGCTACTTCCGCGGCGAGATCATCTACACCTTCGACGGCGATGCGGCGGGCCAGGCGGCGGCGCTCAAAGCGTTCGACGGCGACCAGAAGGTGTCGGCCAAGACGTTCGTCTCCATCGCGCCCGACGGCAAGGACCCGTGCGAGCTGCGCATCTCGGACGGCGACGCCGCGGTGCGCGACCTGATCGCCCGCCGCGTGCCGATGTTCGAGTTCGCGATCCGTTCGATCATCGCGGGGATCGACCTCGACACCGAGGAAGGCCGGGTCGAGGCGCTGCGGCGCGCGGTGCCCATCGTCGCGCGCATCAAGGACCCGTCGCTGCGTGACGGCTACGCCACCCGCCTGGCCGACCACTGGGTGGGCTGGCCCAACATCCCGCAGGTGGTGCGCCGGGTGCGCGACGGGCGGCGGGGCGCGGCCCGGGGCGGCGGGGCTCAGCCGACCCCGGCGCGGCGC
>CAZDSL010000201.1:0-5686 GCA_964507655.1 uncultured Mycobacteriaceae bacterium
TGGTCGACGACAAGGGCAACGACTTCTTCGCGCACAGCGGCGAGGTGACGCTGACGATCGGCAAGCGCCCCGGGCTCTGACCCCCGGCGCCGACCGGCCCGCCCCCGTGGGGAGCGGGCCGGTCCGTCGTCCACCCCCTCACACGGCGACGCGCTCCTCCGACAGCGCCCACAGCGCCGCCGCGGTGGCCGCGTCGGTCGCGTGCGGTTCCGCCGCCCCGAGCGCGCAGTCGGCCAGGTACGCCCCGCCGTGCTCCTCGAGGCCGGCGGCGGTGGCCGCCCACACGCTGGTGGCCGCGCCCACCTCGGGCGGGCGGACGGCGTCGAGCAGTCCCGGGGAGCGTTTGTCGGTGAGGCGCTTCATCTCCGCGAAATCCTCGCGGTGCATGTGCCGCGCGAGCCGGGTGCCGCACACGCCGGGGTGCACCGCGTACGCGCGGACGCCGCGTCCGGCCCAGCGGCCGTCGGCCTCCACCGTCATGAGCACGTTCGCCGCCTTCGACCGCCCGTAGGCGGCGAATTTGTCGTACGGGCGGGTGCGGAAGTCGGGGTCGTCCAGGTCCACCGGGTAGGCGCGATGCGCATCCGAGGACACGGTGACCACGCGCGACTCCCGGCCCCCGCGCTGCGCGGCCTCCTCGAGCTGCGGCCGCAGCGCCGTCGTGAGCAGGAAGTGGCCCAGGTGGTTGGTGCCGAATTGCAGCTCGAACCCGTCGGCCGTGCGCCCCGGCGGCGTGTACATCACCCCCGCGTTGTTGACGAGCAGGTCGAGCGCCGGGTGGGCCTCGCGCAGCGCGGCGGCCGCCCCGCGCACCGAGGCGAGGTCGGCGAGGTCCAGCGCGAGCACCTCGACCGATGCGCCCGGAACCGCCGCACGGATGCGCCCGGCGGCCTCGGCCCCCGCCTCCGCGCCGCGCACGGCCAGCACCACCTGCGCGCCCGCCAGCGCCAGCGCGCGCGCCGTCTGCTCGCCGAGCCCGCCGCCGGCGCCCGTCACCACCGCGGTGCGCCCGTGCAGATCGACTCCGTCGACGACCTCGTCGACGGTGCTGCCCGCGCCGAGCGGCGCACCGTTTCCGTTCTCGCTCATCTACAGCTCCTTCCAGTCCCGCGACACCCGCGCAGTCCACCGCGGGGCGCGGCGGCCCGCCGCCGCGCGCACCCCCTCGGCGGCGTCGGGCGTGCCCATCAGGCGCAGGTGCGCCTCCGTCTCCAGATCCGCCACCGTCTGCGGACCGTCGCCGCGGGCGGCCGCGCCCCACAGGAGGCGCTTGGACAGCGCCGCCGACATCGGGGCGACGTTGCGCGCGATGTCGTCCGCCGCTGCCAGCGCAGCGGGCAGCACCTCGGCGGCCGGCAGCACTCGCGAGGCGATGCCCAGCCGCCCCGCCTCGTGCCCGTCGAAGGAGCGGCCGGTGAGCAGCACATCGGCGGCCGTGGCCATCCCGGCGATGCGCGGCAGCGTCCAGTGCGACGTCGCATCGGGCACGACGCCCAGGCGCACCTGCGGCACCGCGTAGCGCGCGTCCGCGGCGAATATGCGGATGTCGGCCTGCAGCGCGATGGTCAGGCCGATGCCGATGGCGTGGCCGTTCACGGCCGCGATCACCGGGGTGCGCAGGTCGAACGCGGCCGGCTGCACGGGCGAGGCGGTGAAGTCGTCGCGGTCGGGCGCGCCGAACGTGTCGCCGCCGCCGGTCAGGTCGGCGCCGGCGCAGAATGCGGGCGGCGTGCCGGTGAGCACGATCGCGCGCACCGCATCATCGCCGTCGAGCGCGCGGTAGAGCCGGCCCAGCTCGCGCCCCATCTCGCGGGTGAACGCGTTGCGGCGCTCGGGGCGGTGCAGCGTGAGCACCGCGACGCCGTCGCGCACCTCGCGCAGGATCACGCTCACGCCGCCCCCTGCAGCGCCGCCACCAGGGCGGCGATCGTCTCATCGGCCACCGGGTAGCCGGGGAAGTAGCAGCACACGCGCTCGGCCTCGCCGCCGAAGCGCGCGATGATCGCCTCCGCGCACTGCTCGGGGGTGCCGTGCACGGCCAGCGTGCCCAGCATCTCGTCGGTGATCAGATCGGCCATGTCGTCGAACGCGTTGCGCTTGGACAGCGCGTTGAGCTCCGGCTGCGCATCGCCCCAGCCGTGCACGTCGAGCACCGGGCGGTAGGCGGGGGTCGATCCATAGAAGCCGAGCAGCCGCCGCACACCGACGGCCGCCTCGGCCCGCTCGGCCTCCGTGCGCCCCACCGCCACGATGACCTGCGGGTACACCGCGAAATCCGCCCGGTCGCGGCCCGCACGCGCCAGGCCCTCCTCCACCGCGGGCAGCGTGCGTTCGCGGAAATGCCGGCCGCTGTTGAACGGCATCACCAGCAGCCCGTCGGCCACCTCGGCGGCGGTGCGGGTCATGACGGGGCCCAGCGCGCCCAGGCACACCTCGGCGCGCCCGTGGGCGTTGGGCCCGGGGTTGAAGGTGGGCGTCATCAGGGTGTGCCGGGTGAACTCGCCCTCGAACCGCAGCGGCGTACGGTTCTGCCAGGCCTCGAGGATCGCGATGGTCGCGCGCACCGTCTCGCCCATCCGGGCGGCCGGCCGGGACCATGTCGCGCCGTAGCGGTTCTCGATGTGCACGCGGGTCTGCGAGCCCAGGCCCAGCCGGAATCGGCCGCCGCTGAGCGTCTGCAGGTCGTAGGACAGGTGGGCAAGGTGCAGCGGGCTGCGCGGGAGCGCCACCGCCACGTTGGTCATCAGGTCGGCGTCCACCGCCCCCGCGGCGAGCGCGAGCGGCAGGAACACATCGTGCGATCCCTCGAAGGTGAACAGCCCCGACACGCCGCAGGCCGTCAGTGCCCGTGCGCGTTCGGCCGCCGATTCCAGGGGCCCGTCCAGCTGTACGTCGACCTTCATGGCGTGTCCTCCTCGTTCCGCGGCGCCGGCGCAGCCGTGGCCGGTGCCGCCGTCTCCGGTGCCGGCGCTGCGCCGTGCTCGATCAGCGTCCGCAGCGCGCCCGCCAGCGTCGCGATGTAGTCGTCCGCCCCCTCCATGCCGTGCTGCAGACCGCGCATCGAGGTGGCGTCGGCGAGCAGGCCGAACAGGAACGCCGAGTCGACCCCCGCCGGCGCCTCGCCGCGTTCCTGCGCCCGCGCGATCATGGCGTCGAAGGCGCGGCGCACCGGCAGGCCCAGGGCCGTCAACGCGGCGCGCGACTCGTCCGTCTGCGCGTCGGCCAGCAGCCCCGGCACGCCCGCCCTGGCGGCCGGCCTGGCCGCTCGGGCGAGGAACACGCGAACCCACGTGCGCAGGTCGGCGCCCAGCGACCCGGAATCGGGCGGCAGCGGGTGCCCGCCGGTGCCGTGCACGGCCTCCTCGATGAGCGCGCGGCGCGTGGGCCACCGGCGATAGACGGCGGGGGCGTTGACCTGCGCCGCGCGGGCGATCGCCGCGATGGTGGTCTGCTGATAGCCGGCCTCGGCGAGCAGGCGGCGCGTGGCGGCGAGGATCGCGTCGTCCTTGGCCGCATCACGCGGGCGCCCCGGCCCGGCCTTCGCCTGCTCCATCATAATTACGTTCTACCACGTAACGTTATCCGCGGCACGGGGCCTCCCGCCCGCCGGAAGGCTCAGTCCCTGCCGAAGTCCTGCGCCACGTGCGCGACCATCGCCTGCGGGCGGCTCTTGGTGAAGTAGCCGACGCCCCACGACGCGACGGCCGCCACCCGCTGCCACACGCCCGAGAGCAGCGCCGCGTGCACTCCCAGCCAGGCGAGGAACGCGGCCGGCCCCTGGATCTGCCAGCGCCGCGGGCCCACCTCGGCCACGGCGGCGCCGCGCCCGATCATCGCCATGATGCCCTTGTCGAGGTAGGAGAACGGCACGCGCTCGCCGCCGTCGAGGTCGGCAAGGATGTTGCGCGCCGCCCACTTGCCCGACTGCTGCGCCACCGACCCCAGCTGAGGCAGCGCGCCGCCCTTGCCGTCGGGCACGTTGGCGGCGTCGCCCAGCACGTACACGCCCTCGAAGCCGGGGACGGTGAGGTCGTCGGCCACGTCGACGCGCCCGCCCCGCCCCAGCGGCAGCCCGCTGCCGGAAAGCAGATCGCGCCCCTTGAGCCCGCCCGCCCACACGACGATGCGGCCGGGCACGCGGCTGCCGTCGGCGAGCACCACGCCGTCCTCGCGCACCTCCGTCACGCCCTGGCCGAGATGCAGGCGCACCCCCGCACGCTCGAGCGTGCGCCGCGCGTAGGCCTGCGACTTGTCGGAGAACGGCGCGAGCACCGTGGGGATCATGTCGACCAGGTGCACGGTGGTACGCCCGGCGAGGTCGCGGGGGAACGCGGCCGAGACCGCGGAGGCCAGGCTGTCGGCCACCGCCCCGGCGAACTCCACGCCCGTGGCGCCGCCGCCGACGACGACGAGATCGAGATCCATGTGCGGGGCGGAGAGGGCGTCGGCCGCGTCGAGCACGTTGAGCATCGCCGCGGCCAGGCGGACGGCGTCGTCGAGCGAATACAGCGGGTAGGCCAGCTCCTCGGCGCCCGGGGTGCCGAAGAAGTTGGCCTGCGCCCCGGTGGCCAGCACCAGCACCCGGCCGGCGCACACGGTGCCGTCCTCCAGCGTCACGGTGCGCCCCGCCGCGTCCACCGCGGTGACCTTGCTGATCGTCACCCGCACGCTGCCGAACTTGCGGAACATGGTGCGCAGCGGCCGGGCCACCTCGGTGATGCCGGTCTGCGCCGTGGCCACCTGGTAGAGCAGAGGCTGGAACTGGTGGTAGTCGTTGGAGTCCACCAGCAGTACGTCCACCCCGGCCTTGCCCAGCCGCCGCGCCGTGGCCACGCCCGCGAACCCGCCGCCGACCACGATCACGTCCCAGCGCGAGACCCTCGCCGCATCCGCCGCGCCGCCTGCCTTGCCTGCCTCGTCGTCCACCACGCATCCGACGGTAATGGACCCGGGGCCCCGATGCGGGGGAACGCTCAGGTGTGCAGCGTGTCCGCCAGCCAGTCGAGGGTCTGCATGCCGAAGAGGTCGGTGCCCCAGCCGTACGGGTCGGTCAGCAGCTTCGTCATCGAGCAGTCGCTGGGCGCGTACGTGACGTCGGTGCCGCCGGCGCGGTACTTGTCGGCCAGGTCGCGCGCGTCCTGCGCGGGCACCAGCGACATGAACGAGTCGTCGGCGCCGCAGGAGGTGATGAGCACCTTCGCGTCGGGGGCCGAGCGGCCCAGCACGTTGTCGTCGTAGGCGTGCTGGAAGTCGGCGATGTCGGCCGGATTCTCGCCGGAGGTGAACATGAGGCTCAGCGGCACGAACGGCATCGTGAAGTAGGCGATCTGGCACTGGCCGCGGTAGAAGTCGGCGATCTGCCGGCCCAGCGGCGTGAGCTTCTCGTCGATCTTCATCTCCGGGTACCAGGGTTCGAGGCCCAGCAGGTTGGCGAACGCGAAGCCCGAGCCCACGGAGCCGTCGGAGACGCGCATGAAGTTGCGCTGGTCGACCACCATGCCCTCGAGCACCGCGGAGCGCACGTTGAGCTCCGGGGCGTACGTCGGCTGCAACTCGGCCGCCGTCGCCGCTCCCACGCCGCCGCCGGCGACGCCGAAGATGCCGATGGGGATGTCGTCGGCGAGGCCGGTGCCGGGCACCTGCAGCGCCGCGCGCAGCCCGTCCAGGTTGGCGCGCCCGCTGAACT
>CAZDSL010000202.1:0-5676 GCA_964507655.1 uncultured Mycobacteriaceae bacterium
CTCGAGCCGCCCCGCGATGCGCGCCTCCAGCTGCTGCACACCGGCCTGGGGCAGCACGATCAGCCCGTCGAGCTCCTTGCGCGCCCGCGCATAGGCGCTCTGCCGCTCCTGCGGGGTGGCCGCCTCGTCGAACGCGAGCCGCAGCAGGTGCTGCGCCCGCGAGAGCCGCTGCTGCTCGCCCGGGCCGAACCCGCCGTGCCGGCGCCGCTTGGCCTCCGTCTCGGCCACGTCGAAGGCGATGGCGTAGGCGTGCACGGCGTCGCGGTACTCGGCCTGGGCGGGCAGGTCGTCGACCAGCGCGGACGGGTCGTCGGGCCGAAGCAGGTCGGCCCGCCGCTTGGCCTTGTGGAACTCGACGGTGAGCGGCTCGCGCAGGTCGATCATCATCGGATAGTCGAGCAGGGTCACCAGGTCGGTCTCGTAGCCGAACCAGCGCGCATCGGTCGCGTTGTGCTCGTCGACGGCGTGGGCGATGTCGCGCTGCTGGGCGGCGCGGTCCTTGCGGTGCTGCGCCTGGGCCTGCGCCACGGCCACCTTGGTCTGCTGCTTGATCCGGTAGCGCTCCTGGCGGCGCTCCACCCGGCGCTGATGGGCGGCGCTGATCCCCTTGGCCGCGCCGCCGATGCTGCCGCCGAAGACGAAGACCAGCCACCAGTAGCCCTCGACGAAATGCAGCAGCGCGTCCACGGGCCCATAGTGCCAGCCGGTGGCGCAGGGCACACGGCGGCGGGCGGCGCCGCGTCGGCGATCAGGCCGGCGGCACCGCGAAGCGCAGCACGGCAGCGATGCCCTCCGGGCCGTCGCCGTCCTCTCCGTCGGGCAGATCCGCCAGCACCACCTCGGCCCCGCAGGCGGACGCGGAGGCGAGCGCCTGCCCGACGGCGGCCCCGGCGGAATCGGCGCCGAGCACCACCGTGCTCACGGCGCCCTGCCGCGCCGCGTCGGCGACCGGTCCCGGCCCGTGCACCGTGAGTCCGCGGCTGCGGGCCAGTGCGAACTCGTCGGTGGCGGCCGCCAGGCGCCTGTCGCGCACGGCGTCGGCGATGTCGTCCAGCTGTTCGGCCTGCGCCGCCTCGGCGGCCTCGTCCTGCAGCCCGCCGCGATCGGCCTCGACGGTGATGCGGGAGAGCCGGTCGGGCAGCCGGTCGCGCACCGCGGTGCGGCCCGGCACTGCGCCCGCGAGCACGAGGGCGTCGGGGTCGAACCCGGCGGCCGCCTCGGCGAGGTGGGCGGCGATGTCGCCGGCGTTCTGGTGCACGGTCTCGTCGGCGCGGCGCTGGTTGTGCTTGTGCGACAGGCGGCCGCCGCGCGCCTTGTGCACCGGGCCGTCGGCGGTGCCGTGGACGGTGGTGCCGGACGCTGAGAACCGCTGTTCGGCGGGCGGCTCGGCGTCGTCCGGGCCGAACTCGCCCAGCACCAGCCGACGCACGCGCGCCCCCGTCTGGTCGGCCACCGCGACGAGCAGCCGCACCGCGGTGAGCGCCTCGCGCAGGTAGCGGTCGAGCTGCGGGGCCTCGGTCCAGTAGCCGGCGTCGCCGGTGCCCAGCGCGGCGTCCCAGTGCTCGTCGAGCAGCACGCCGTCGTCGCAGGCCACCAGCACGCGGCCATCGGCCTGCACCTCGCCGACGGGATCGCGCCGCAGCGCGTCGTCGAGCGCGTCGAGGGTCGCGGCGGTGGCCCCGTCGCGGGCGAGCTGCTCGCGCACGGCCTGCCACCGGAGCCGCGACTGCGCCGCCGCGTCCTCGCCCGGCGGACGCGCCTCCAGGTACACGGTGGCCATCGGCCCGGAGTGTTCGAGTACGGGTCGCAGCGGTGTGAGCTGCACGGGCGATCACCTCTTTCGGCCGGAGAACGGTCGGTACCGACGGCTTCCCCGTTGCGCCCGGCCGCAAACGTCCGGCCGGGCGGGCGCGCGACCCGCCGCTACAGCAGCCCGGCGGCCTCGAGCCCGGCGCGCAGCCGCTCGCGGTGCTCGGCCGGGCCCTGCCGGTACGGCATGCGCAGCGCGTCCGAGCCGATGACGCCGAGCATCTTCATCGCGGCCTTGGCCTGGATGGCGCCCTGCGAGACGTGCATGATCGCGTCGACCGCAGGGATCAGGCGCCGGTGGATCCCGCGGGCCCGGGCGAGGTCGCCCGCGTCGACGGCGGCGATCATCTGCGCGTACTGGTCCCCGGCGACGTGCCCCACCACCGACACGATGCCGGTGGCGCCCTGGGCGAGGTGCGGCAGGTTGACCACGTCGTCGCCGGAGAACCACAGCAGGCCCGTCTCGGCCATGAGGCGGCTGGCCTCGAAGAAATCGCCCTTGGCGTCCTTCACTGCGCGCACCGCGGGGATCCCGGCGGCGCGGCGGATGGTGTCGGTGGCCAGGGCGGTGCCGGTGCGGCCGGGGATGTCGTAGAGCATCACCGGCACCCCGCCGCCGGCCTCGGCGACCAGGCCGAAGTGCTCCAGGATGCACTCCTGCGGCGGCTTGTTGTAGTACGGCGTGACGACGAGCAGCGCGTCGGCGCCGCGGGCCACCATCTCGCGCGCCGCCCGGGCCGAGTGCTCCGTGTCGTTGGTGCCGCAGCCGGCCATCACCTGCACGCGGTCGCCCACGGCCTCGACCACGGCCTGCACGCAGGCGTAGTCCTCCTCGTCGGTGGTGGTGGCGGACTCGCCGGTGGTGCCGTTGACGAGCAGCCCGTCGTGGCCGTGGTCGGCCAGGTGCACGGCAAGGCGCTGGAGGCCGTCGTAGTCGATCGAGCCGTCGTCATGCATGGGGGTCACCATCGCCGTGATGACCCGCCCGAAGGGGGAGTGCGCCATGCTCACGAGATTACTACCGGGCGCGCGCGATGATCTCGCTCGCCAGGGCCTCCGGCGCCTGCTCGGGGATCCAGTGGCCCACGCCCTCGAGCGGCACGAACCGGTAGTCGCCGGTGACGTGGTCGGCGCAGGCCTCGGCGCCGGTGCGGCCCAGCGCCACGTCGTCGGCGCCCCACACGTAGGTGCACGGCACCGAGACCTCCGGGAGCCGCGACATCTCGGGCGTCATCGCGCGATACCAGTTGAGCGCGGCCGTGAGCCCGCCGCCGGTGCCGTGGCGGCGCCAGTGCGCGTCGATCAGCGCATCCGGCACCGCGCCGCCGAAGATCTCGCGGAAGCGGCGGCCGTCGTCGGCCAGCAGCGCCCGCTCGGCCCGCCCCGGCTCGCGGAACACCGTCATGTACTCGGACTTGCTGCGCTGGTCGGGGTCGGTGGCCAGGGCGTGCCGGAACGCCGCGAGGTGCGGCACCGACACGGCCGTGAGTGTGGCGACGCGCGCCGGGTGGCGGGCGGCCAGCGTCCAGGCGACGGACGCACCCCAGTCGTGCCCCACCACGTGCGCGCGCTCGAGCCCGTAGGCGTCGAGGAGGGCGAGGGCGTCGCCCACGACACGGTCGATGGCGTAGTCGGCCACCTCGGCGGGGCGGGCACCCGGGGAGTAGCCGCGCTGGTCGGGGGCGATCACCCGCAGCCCGGCGGCGGTGAGCAGCGGGGCGAGCGGGCGCCACTCGTCGTAGGACTCGGGGAAGCCGTGCAGGAGCAGCACGGTCTCGGGATCGGCCCCGGCGGCGGGGCGTCCGGGCGCGGACTCGGCGACGTCGAAGGCGAGGCCGTCCACCCGGACGTGGCGGATCGCGTCGAAGCGGGCGAGGGGCTCTGCGGTGGCGGTCATGACCGGATCATGCCCCGGCCGCGCGGTCCGCGGGGGCGGATCGGCGGGGCCGATCCGGCGCGGTGCGGGCGCGGGCCGCTCAGGACGCCGGCACCGCCCCGGCCAGCAGTGCCCGCGCCTCGGGGCGGCCGTCGAGCACCCTGCCCACGCGGCGCGCGCAGCGCCAGCCGTCCGCGGTGCGCACCATCTCCCAGCGGTTGGCGGTGGCGCGCAGCACCGTGAACGCGTCGCCCTCGGCGTCGGCGGTGACGAGCATCGACTTGCCGATGGCCACGGCGGTGTCGCCGTCGACGACGACCCGGCCCGGCTCGAGGATGTGCGCGCAGCCGCCCTGCACGTATCCCTGGTGGCGCACGCCGACCACCATGGCGGCGATCTCGGCGTGGCCGCGCAGGATCCCCGTGTCCACGTCGTACACGCCGTCCTCGGTCCACACGCGCGTCACGGCGGCGGCGTCGCCCGCGTCGATGGCGGGGCCGTAGGAGGTCATCAGGTCCACGATCGCCAGGCGGTCTTCGAGCGCGGCGATCCGCGCGGAGAGCGCCTCGAGCCGCGCTGCGGTGTCATCGGTCATGGCGCCAGCCGATCACCGGAGACGGCCCACGCCACGGGGTTTTCCCGCGTGCCGGGAAGCGCGGCGCGGATGCGGGCCGCCCACCAGCGGGTTTCCCGTGTCGCGGGAACGCGATCGGCGGCCGGGCGCACGGCTGTGAGCGTGGTGTCATCGAGGCCCGGCACCGGGCGGCGCGACCGAAGAGCGGACGAGGGAGGCGAGCATGCCGGAGACGATCATGCCTGGGACGACGATGCCGGACACGGCGACGCAGCAGACGGCGACGCAGCAGACGGCGGGGAGCGGGGCGGCGGTGCGCACCGGCGTCCTCGACTACATCGAAGCGCACGCGGACGAACTGTTCGCGCAGGGTGCGGAGGCCGAGAAGCTGGGCCGGCTCACCGACAAGACGGCGCTGATGCTCACCGAGGCCCGGGCGATGCGCATGCTGCAGCCGGCCGAGTACGGGGGCCTGGAGTACCGCCCGCGCCGGTTCGCCGAGACGGTGATGCGCCTGGCGTCGCTCGACCCGGCGGCCGGCTGGGTGCTGGGCGTGTGCGGCGTGCACCCGTGGCAGCTCGCCTACAACGACCGGCGCGTGCGCGAGGAGGTGTGGGGACCCGACAGCAGCATCTGGATGGCCTCGCCCTACATGCCGGGCGGGCTGCTCGTGCCCCGCGGCGACGGCGACTACGAGTTCAGCGGCACCTGGTCGTTCTCGTCGGGCACAGACCACTGCCGGTGGGCGTTCCTCGGCGGCATGCTGGCGGACGAGGACGGGAAGATGGTCCAGCCGCCGCAGATGGTGCACGTGATCGTCCCCCGCGGCGACTACCGCATCGTCGAGGACTCGTGGGACGTGGTGGGCCTGCGCGGCACCGGCAGCAAGGACCTCGTCATCGAGGGCGCCACCGTGCCCGGATACCGGGTGATGACGTGGGAGGACGTCTCCGAAGGCGCCGGTCAGGCCCGCTCCGGCCGCACCGAGACGCTCTACCGGATGCCCTGGTCGGCCATGTTCCCGCTGGGGATCACGGCCGCCACGATCGGCATCTGCGAGGGGCTGCTGCGGCTGGCGGAGGAGTACCAGGCCGAGCGGATCGACGCGAACGGGACCAAAGTCAAGGACGATCCGTACACGATGTTCGAGTTCGGCGGCCTGGCGGCCGACATCCGCGCCGCCCGCGCCGAGCTGCTGGCCAACGTCGACGAGGTCTGGGATCTCACCGAGCGCGGCGAGACGGTGTCGTTCGCGCGCCGCGCGCAGGGGCGTGCCACGCAGGTGCGGGCGGCGTGGCGTGCGGTGGACGCGGCCAACGGCATCTTCGCGCGCTGCGGCGGCAACGCGCTGCGCATGGACAAGCCGATGCAGCGCTTCTGGCGCGACGCGCAGGCCGCCATCCACCACGCGATCCAC
>CAZDSL010000203.1:0-5650 GCA_964507655.1 uncultured Mycobacteriaceae bacterium
GCACGTGCTGGCCGCGCTTGCCCATGACGATGGCGGTGCCGGTGTCCTGGCACATGGGCAGAACCCCGGCCGCGGCGATGTTGGCGTTCTTGAGCAGGTCGAGCGCCACGAACTTGTCGTTGTTCGAGGCCTCCGGGTCGTCGAGGATCTTCGCCAGCTGGGCGAGGTGATCGGCGCGCAGGTAGTGGGAGATGTCGTGCAGCGCGGTCTCGGTGAGCAGGCGCAGCGCCTCGGGACTGACCGTGAGGAACGTGCGGCCGTCGGGGCCGGTGGTGGTGGACACCCCCTCCGTGGTCAGGAGCCGGTACTCGGTGCGGTCCTCACCGGTCGGCAACAGGTCCTCGTAGAGGAAATCGGCCATTATCACTCCAGGTCCGCAGAAGATCGTGTATTCGCTATCAGGTTAGCGACCGCCCCTCGGGGCCCCGACCGCGGGAACCCCGGCCGCGGCCGGCGGCGTTCCTGGACGGTCGTCGGTACCCTCGATCGGGTGGAGATCGTGGAGGCGGGCGCACCCGCGCCCGGGCGCATTCCCCCTGCGGCGGGCGCACCCGCGGGGACCGTCGCCGTGCCCGCACCCGCCGTGCCCGCACCCGCCACGGGCGCGGAGGCGGACGCCGCGCGGGCGGTGGCGGGGGGCGTGCGCGCCATCCGCGCGTGGGTCGACGTGGCCCTCGTCATCGTCGTGCTGGTGGCCACGAACCTCGTCGCGCACTTCACCACCGTGTGGGCGTCGATCGCGGCCGTGCCGGTGGCGGCGGTGGCGCTGCTGGGCCTGATGCGCGCCCGCGGCATGGCGTGGTCGGAGCTGGGCCTGTCGCCGCGGCACTGGAAGCGCAGCACCGTGTACGCCCTCGCGTGCGTGGTGGCGGTGGTCTCGGTGGTGGTGCTCGGCGCCGTGCTGCCGGTGACCCGCGAGTTCTTCATGGTCGACCGCTACGCCACCGCGTCGGGCGCGCTCATCGCCGCGATGGTGGTGATTCCGCTGCAGACGGCCATCCCCGAGGAGCTGGCCTTCCGTGGCGTGCTGCACGGCACGCTCAGCCGGGCGTCGGGGGTGCGCGGGGTGTTCGCCGTGGGCTCGCTGCTGTTCGGCCTGTGGCACGTGGCCTCGTCGCTGGGGCTCACCGCGGGCAACGCCGGGCTGTCGGCGGTGTTCGGCTCGGGGGTGCTGGGGCAGGTGCTGGGCATCGCCGGGGCGGTGGCGGCCACGGCGGCCGCGGGCGCGGTGTTCACCTGGCTGCGGAGGCGCAGCGGCAGCCTCCTCGCGCCCATCGCGCTGCACTGGTCGCTCAACGGGGCGGGCGCGCTCGCCGCGGCCCTCGCCTGGCACATGGTGGCCTGACGCGGCCCCGGCCGGTCAGCCGCCGTGCCACGGCAGCGTGCGGCACCCCCGCTGCTGCGGAACACCGTCGAGCCGGTCCGAGAGGTACTGCACCACCAGCGGCATCGAGGTGAACGGCGCCGTGAGGTGCTCGCCGGGCACGGGCGCGTAGAGGACGTCGGCCCCCTGCGCGCACCACTCGTCGCGCAGGGCGGTCACCCCGCGCTCGGGGATCCACTCGTCGCCCAGGAACACCGACGACGAGCCCTCGAACAGCAGCACCGGCGCGCCCGGCGGCATGCCGCCCAGCCGGTTCTCCGCCATCACCGCGCGGGCCGCGGGGGAGTCCAGCACGCCCGGATGGGTGAGCACCTCGATGGGCTGCATCGACACCCCGGACGCCTCGAGCCCTGCCGCGCAGAGGTCCTTGGCGGGCGAGGAGGCGAGGGTGCGGCCGAAGTCGTTGAGGTTGGTGAGCAGGCGCGGGTACTCGCGAGCCAGCCCGAACGAGGCGGCGATGAACAGCCCGGTGCCGAGCGTCCCGTTCATCGTCTCCGGCAGCAGGGCGAAGTCGGCCGGCACGCCGCCGAGGGCCACGCCGGTGAAGGCCGCGTCGGGGGCGTAGGAGGGCTGCAGCTGCGCGGCCCAGCCGGCGGCGATCGCGCCGCCGCTGTAGCCGGTGAGGGCGAGCGGCGAGTCGGGCGCGATCCCGGTGCCGTGCAGGCGGGGCAGCGCCCGCATGGCGCGCACCGCGTCGAGCACGATGTGCCCGGCCAGGATTCCGGCCGCATACGCCATGCGGGGGCCCTCGTGGTCGGGCACCAGTACGGCGTAGCCGCGGTCGAGGACCGTCGCGGTGAACGGGGGGAACTCGATCTGCCACGGCTTGTGCACCAGCGCGTAGCTCGGCGTGCACGAGGCGCCGAGGCTGTCGATGGCGGCGGCGTTGACGATGACGGGCCGCGGCCCCGGCCCGCGCCACGGCGCGGCCGGCACGAGCAGGCTGGCGGTGGCGGCGATGGGGGCGCCGTGCGCATCGGTGGAGCGGAACATCACCTGGGTGAGCACCGTGGCGGGCAGGCCCAGCTGCACGGCCGCGGCGTAGCGGTGCCGCAGGATCCCGCCCGGCGCCGCGGCGGCGGTGGCGGCGGGCGGCGGGGCGGCGAAGAACGGGTCGTCGGTGATCGGCGCGGGCATCACCGACGGCGTCCAGGGGGGCGGCGCGTCGCCGGGGGAGACGCCGGCCGGGCCGATACCGGCGGAGGCGGAGCCGCTGCCGGTGGCGGGCGCCGGGGCGCGGGCCGCGGCGGGGGCGCCCTGCGCGGCGGTGAGGAGGACGACGGTGCACACCGTCGCGATGCAGGATCCGATGGAAACCGGGCGCATGACCTGATGATGCGCCGTCGCGCCCCCGGATCGGCGGCACCCGGCGGTGTGTCGGGGATCACAACTTGGTCACGCGGCCCGCGGTCTTCGCGGCCGCCGGGCCAGGGCGTCAGTCGGTGACGACGATGCGCCCCATCGCACCGCGCTCCCCGTCGCTCATGACGTGGTTGAGGAACGTGTAGGTGCCGGGTTCGGCGAAGGTCATCTCGACGAAGCCGCCCTGGGCGGGGGAGAGGTCGAGCACCTGCGCACCGCCGTGCAGCGGGTCGTCGGGCCGCAGCAGGTACGCGCCCTCCTTGTAGACGGTGTCGAACTGCGTGCCCACCACATGGAACGCGCTGGGCATGTTGGGCCCGGCGTCGAGCACCCAGATGCGGATGCGGTCGCCGGTCTTCGCGTGCAGCGGCCGCGCCGCGTACTGGTCGGCATAGCCGTTGAAGACCACCAGGTCGGGCGTCTTGGCCGCGGCCTTGGCGTGGTCGACCTCGCCGCCGGCCGGCCCGAGGTACACGTCCGACTGCTCCATCAGGTACTCGGCGTCCACGGGGGCGAGGCCGGGCGGGTCGATGACGACGGCGCCGAACATGCCCGCCGCGATGTGGTCGGCCATCGGCGCGGTGGCGCAGTGGTACAGCCAGATGCCCGTGTGCTCGGCGGTGAACCGGTACACCAGCGACTCGCCGGGGTCGATGGTGCGCATGGGCTCGTCGGGCGAGACCATCCCGGCGTGGAAGTCGATGGAGTGGCCCATGGTGCCGTGGTTGACCAGCGTCACCTCGAAGGTGTCGCCCAGGCGCCCGCGCAGGGTGGGGCCGCCCACGGTGCCGTTGTACGTCCACCGCACCTGGCTGATCCCGGGCGCCACGTCGCCGGGCTGCTCGGTGATGTCGAAGGTGTAGCGGTGCGTCGTCTCGGCGGGGGCGGGCGCCAGCGACGCGTCGGCGGCCCGGAAATCGCCGGGCACCGGCTGGTGCAGCGCCCGCGCGGCCTGCTCTGCGGTGAGCGGGGCGCCCCCGGAGGAGTGGTCCATCGCCCCGCCCGGCGCGTCCGCCTGCGCGGCGGAGGACGAGCCCGGCGGCGCGCCCTCGGCGGTGATGTGCAGGACCATGCCCTGCGCCTTGTGGCCGACGATCGAGCACCAGCCCTCGATGTCGCGGCCCACCACGCCCGCGTCGACGACGGCGGACTCGCCGGGCGAGAGCCGGCCCGACGACGCGCCGGTGTCGAGCACCAGATCGTGCACCATGTCGTCGGCGTTGGTGACGGTGATGACGAGGCGGTCGCCCGCGGGCACGGTGATGTCCTGCGGCGTGAAACGCATGTCGCCGGCCGTCACCGCCACCTCGGTGGTGTGGCCGGTGGGGGCGACGCCCGCCTGCGCCGAGCCGGTGCCGGCCGGGCCGGCGAGCGCCGTGCCGACGGCCACCACGAGGCCCAGGCAGGCGAGCGCGGCGGTGAGCTGCGCGCCGGAGGTGCGGCGCGGCATGGGCGCGGTGGGCCGGCCGCCGGCGGCCAGGGCACGGCGGGCGGCCATGGCCCGCCTGGCGCTGACGATCATGATCGGCAGGAACGCGACGAACGCCACCGCCACCAGCGACGCGGCGGCCACACGCACCTCGCCGGGCACCGGCAGCAGCCACACCACCAGGCCCAGGTTGATCACGGCGATGCGCCACACGGCCCAGCGGTTCATCGCGTCGACGCCGATGTCGCTGACCACGCCGCCCGACCCCATGAGGCTGGGCAGCAGGCGGCTCATCACGCCCAGCAGCAGCTGGGCGGCGAACCCGGCGATCATGGGCACGGTGAGCGGCGTCAGCCGCTCCGGCTCGAGCGGCCCGGTGGACAGGATCACCACCAGGGCGATCAGCCCGCCGCACAGCCAGAGCAGCGCGGCCGAGACGGACAGCGCGTCGTACCAGGGCTGCAGGCGCACCCCCGGCGTGCGCACCGCCCGCCGCACGGTGGGCAGCGCCACCGCGAGCCAGCCGAGCAGGTACACCCCGGCGCCCGCCGCGGCCAGGGGCGCGACGCCGGCCAGCGCCCCGGCGAGGACGCCCGCGATGCCGAGGAGCAGGGCCGCCAGGGTGGGCACCGCGCGCCGCAGCGAGGCGCGCTCCTCGGCCGGGTCGCCCAGCCCCAGCATGCGCGGGTAGACGACGATGAGCGTGCCCGCGGCCGCCAGCCCCAGGAAGCCGAGCAGGTTCATGGCCTGGTGGGCCAGCAGGAAGCGGGCGTGGCCGGCGTCGTCGAGGCCGTAGGCGAGCGTGGCGCCGAACCCCGCGCCCACCGGCAGCAGCAGCGCCGAGCACACGTAGTACCAGACGCCCTCGGCATGCCAGGCGGTGCCGCCGGCGCGGGCGGCGCGCAGCTGCAGGAGCAGCCCCAGCGCGTGCCAGGCGACGATGCCGCCGACGATCACCGACCCCGCCACGGTGACCGGCCAGAAGCCCCCGGTGACGCCGACGATGGTGACGACGATGCCCGCGTTGAGCGCGTAGATGCGGGCCAGCTGCCACCGGCGGGTGCGCTCGGGGACCGCGCCGCGCAGGAATCGCTCGGTGAAGTGCTGCGACCACACGATGATCGAGTTGGTGACGGCGCCGAGCGTGAACATGTGCACGAGCAGCCAGCGCGACTCGGGCAGATAGTGATGGAAGAGCACGGCGAGCACCAGCAGCGTCATCCACACGCGCACCGGCATCCCGGCGCGCTGGTGCCAGCTTCGCGGGCGCCGGTCGCGGCCGGCGGGGGCATCGGTGGTGCTCACGCCATGATCGTAGGCCGCAGGAATTTCCGCGGAACCCCGGCGGCGCGAATGAGGCGGACGCCACTGCCGGGGTCTCCGGGCCGGTCAGCCGGCCTCCGGGGCGCCGGCCTCGGGGGCCGCGGCGCCGTGCCGGAGCGCGGGCCCGCCCGGGATCCGCACCGCCAGCGCCG
>CAZDSL010000204.1:0-5624 GCA_964507655.1 uncultured Mycobacteriaceae bacterium
GGCGGGCCGCCCGCCGGTGACGGCCGGCTCCCGCACGCGCCCGGCCCCGGCGCCGGAACGCGGCCCCGGGTGGCTGCGGCGGCTCTGGTCGATGTGCACGGCGCGTCCCGGCGTGCTGTACGGGGCGCTCGCCGCCTCCGCCGCCGCCACCGTCATCGAGCTCACGTTCCCCCTGCTCACCCGCTCGGCCCTCGACGGCGCCACGGCCGGGCGCACCGCCGGAATCCTCGGCATCGCCGTGGCCATCGCCGCGCTCGCGCTCGTCCGCTGGGGCTGCACCTTCGGCCGCCGGGTGCTGGCGGGCGTGCTGTCGCTGGATGTGCAGCACGACCTGCGCCTGGCCCTGCTGTCCACGCTGCACCGGCTCGACGGCCGGGCGCAGGACGAGATCCGCACGGGCCAGGTGGTCTCCCGCTCGATCACCGACCTGCAGCTCACCCAGGGCCTGCTGGCCATGTTCCCCATGGTCTCCGGCGCGGCGCTGCAGTTCGTTCTGGCCCTGGTGGTGATGGCCTGGCTGTCGCCGCTGCTCACGCTGGTGGCGCTGGCCGTGGCCCCGTGCATCGCCGTGGTCGCCTACCTCAGCCGGCGATCCATGCACGCCGCCACCTGGTCGGCGCAGCAGGGCGCCGCCGACCTGGCCCAGCACGTGGAGGAGACGGTCACCGGCGTGCGGGTGGTCAAGGGCTTCGGCCAGGAATCCCGCATGGTCGCGCGCCTCGAACACCTGGGCCGCACGCTCTACGCGCGCCGCATGCGGGCCGCCCGGGTCAACGCGCGCTTCGCCCCGACCCTCGCCGCCCTCCCCCAGGCCGGGCTCGTCGGGGTGATCGCGCTGGGCGGGGCGCTGGCGCTCGACGGCTCGCTCACCATCGGCACCTTCCTGGCGTTCGCCACCTACATCTCGCGGATGGCGGCGATCGCCCGGATCCTCGCCTCGATGCTCGTCATGGCGCAGCTCTCCCGCGCCGCCGCCGAGCGCGTGTTCGGGGTGATCGACGCGCGGCCGCGGATCGCCGAGCCGGAGGCGCCGCGCCCCCTGCCCGACGGGCCGGTGGGCGTGTCGCTGCGCGACGTGCACTTCGCCTACGACCCCGACCGCCCGGTGCTGCGCGGGCTCGACCTCACCCTCACCCCCGGCGAGACGCTGGTGCTCGTCGGCCCCACGGGCTCCGGCAAGTCCACGCTGGTCCAGCTGCTCGACCGCTTCTACGATCCCGATTCAGGGCGGATCCGCCTCGAGGCGGGCGGCCGCGCCGTCGACCTGCGGGAGATCTCCACCGAACGGATCCGCACCGCGGTCGGCGTCGTCTTCGACGACCCGTTCCTGTTCTCCGATTCCATCGCCGCCAACATCGCCCTGGGCGCGCCCGGCGCCTCCGACGAGCAGATCCGCGCGGCCGCGGCCGCCGCCGACGCGGACGGGTTCATCACCGCGCTCCCTGCGGGCTACGACTCCGAGGTGGGCGAGCGCGGCCTCACCCTCTCGGGCGGTCAGCGCCAGCGGATTGCGCTGGCCCGCGCGATCCTCCAGGACCCGCGGCTGCTGGTGCTCGACGACGCCACCTCCGCCGTCGACGCCGAGACGGAGGCGCGCATCTTCGCCGCGCTGCGGGCCGGCCGCGGCGATCGCACCACGCTGGTCGTCGCCCACCGCGCCTCGACGCTCGCGCTGGCCGACCGCGTCGCGGTGCTCGACGACGGCCGCATCGTCGACGTGGGCACCGAGGCCGAACTGCTCGCCCGCTGCCCTCTGTTCCGCGACCTCATCCATCCGGGCCTGGCGGGTGCCGACCCGGCAGCCGCGCCGGAGCCCGCGCCCGGCGCGCTGTGGCCGCAGGACCCCGTGGCCGCCCCCGCGGAGTCCGCGCTCGGGGCGATGGCGGCCGACCCGCGGATGCAGGAGGCGCTCGACGCGCTCCCTCCCGCCACCGAGGACCCGCGCATGGACCGCCTCGGCCTGCGCGCACCCGACCCGGGCTTCCGCCTGCGCCGCATGCTCGCGCCGGTGGCCCCGCTGCTCGCGCTCGTGGCGCTGCTCATCGCGCTCGACACCGCCGCCGGGCTGGCGCTGCCCGTCATCGTGCGGTACGCCATCGACCACGGCGTCACCGCGCACAGCGCCGCGGTGCTCTACGGCGCCGCCCTCGCCGCGGCGGCGATCGTGGCCGCCAACTGGTTCGTCGTCGAACGCATGACGGTGCTCACCGCCCGGGCCGGCGAGCGCCTGCTGTACGCGCTGCGCGTGCGCAGCTACAGCCACCTGCAGCGGCTGGGGCTCGACTACTACGAGAAGACGCTCTCGGGGCGCATCATGACCCGGATGACCACGGACGTCGACGCGCTGTCGTCGTTCCTGCAGACGGGGCTGTCCACCGCCATCGTCGCGATCCTCACCATCGTCGGCGTCGTCTCCGCCCTGCTGGCCACCGACCTGCACCTGGGCGTGGTGGCGGTGTGCGCGCTGCCGCCGCTCGCGGTGGCCACGGTGGTGTTCCGCCGCATCTCCTCGCGGGCCTACACCGTCTCCCGCGAGCGGGTGTCGGCCGTCAACGCCGACTTCCAGGAGAACGTCACCGGCCTGCGCACCACGCAGGCCGCGCGCCGCGAGCTCCCCGCCGCGCGCCGCTTCACCTCCCTGGCCGACGCGTACCGGCGCTCCCGCATCCGGGCCCAGTTCGCGATCTCGGTGTACTTCCCGCTGATCACGCTGATCTCCGACCTGGTCCTGGCCGCGGTCGTCTTCGTGGGCTCGCATCAGGTGGCCGACGGGACGACAACCCCCGGCACCCTCACCGCCTTCGTGCTCTACCTGGGGCTGCTGTTCGGCCCGGTGCAGCAGCTCTCCCAGGTCTTCGACGGCTACCAGCAGGCGCGGGTGGGCCTGCGCCGCATCGGCGAGCTGCTGCGCACACCCACCTCGATCGTCGACGCCGCCGGGACGCCCGGCGCCGTGCCGGTGGGCGGGCTCGACGGCGCGGTGCGGCTCGACGACGTCGGCTTCCGCTACGCGCCGGAGGCGCCGCAGGCGCTCGCCCACGTCGACCTCGACATCGCCCCCGGCGCCACGGTGGCGCTGGTGGGCCGCACCGGCGCGGGCAAGTCGACGATCGTCAAGCTGCTGGCGCGCTACTACGACGCCACCTCGGGCGCGGTGCTCGTGGACGGCGTGGACGTGCGCCGCTACCCGCTGGTCGACTACCGGCGGCGGCTGGGCGTGGTGCCGCAGGAGGCGCACCTGTTCTCCGGCACCGTCGCCGACAACATCGCCTTCGGCCGCCCCGACGCCGACCGCGCGCAGATCGAGGACGCCGCCCGCGCGGTGGGCGCGCTGCCCGCCGTCGCCGCCCTCGACGGGGGCATGCTGCACCCCGTGGGCGAGCGCGGCCGCGGCCTGTCGGCGGGCCAGCGGCAGCTGGTGGCGCTGGCCCGCGCCGAGCTGGTCGACCCCGATCTGCTGCTGCTCGACGAGGCCACCGCCACGCTCGATCCGGTGACCGAACTCACGGTGCTCGACGCCGGCCGGCGCATCCGCCGCAACCGCACGTCCGTCCTGGTGGCGCACCGCCTCGCCACCGCCGAACAGGCCGACGAGATCGTCGTCGTGGACGACGGGATGATCGTGGAACGCGGTACCCCGCAACAGCTTCGGGCCGCCGGTGGGCACTACTCGCGACTGCTCGCGGCCTCGGGCACCACCGCCGCCGCGACCCCGTGAACCACCCCCGTCCGCGGGTGTCCCGGCACCGCACCGGGTGACACGCTCGACGGGATGTGCCAAACGGGATGAGGGGCATACCCCCGCCGCCCGGACACGATAGCCTGTAGGGGCATGCACGCTGATCGATGAGCGAAGAACGAAACGAGGCGAATTTCTGCCGTGACCAGCAGCTCGACGTCGCAGTTCGGCCAGAACCAATGGTTGGTCGAGGAGATGTACAACCGCTACCAGGAGGATCCCTCCTCCGT
Source organism: uncultured Mycobacteriaceae bacterium (assembly GCA_964507655.1). Classification (GTDB taxonomy): domain Bacteria; phylum Actinomycetota; class Actinomycetes; order Mycobacteriales; family Mycobacteriaceae; genus Tomitella. The sequence goes on from CAZDSL010000204.1 coordinate 3,970, forward strand.
GGACGCGAGTTGGCACGATTTCCTCGCCGACTACAAGCCGGGCACAGGCGAGAACGGACACCCCGTGGCCGCCGCACCCACCACGACGACGTCCCCCAGCACCGCCTCGGAGACCCCGAGCGCGCCCAGCACCCGCAACCACGCCCCGGCCACCCCGCCGGCGGCCGCCGCCCCCGCACCGGCCAAGCCCGCCGGCGGCGCGCAGAGCAAGCCCGCCGCCGCGGCGCCGAAGAAGCCCGCGCCGGCACCGGCCAAGCCCGCCGGCGGCGCGCAGAAGAAGCCGGCCGCCGCGGCGCCGGCCGACGGCACCGAGAGCAAGGTCATGCGCGGCGCCGCCGCGACGGTCGCCAAGAACATGACCGCCTCGCTGGCCATCCCCACCGCCACGTCGGTGCGCGCGATCCCGGCCAAGCTCATGATCGACAACCGCATCGTGGTCAACAACCACCTGCAGCGCACGCGCGGCGGCAAGGTCTCGTTCACGCACATCCTCGGGTACGCCCTGGTCAAGGCCATGGCCGACTTCCCGGGCATGAACCGCCACTTCGCCGAGGTCGACGGCAAGCCGCACCTGGTCACCCCCGAGCACGTCAACCTGGGCCTCGCGATCGACCTGCCCGGCAAGGACGGCAGCCGTTCGCTCGTCGTCGCCGCCATCAAGAACTGCGAGACGATGAGCTTCTCGCGGTTCTGGGGCGCCTACGAGGACATCGTCCGGCGCGCCCGCGACGGCAAGCTCACGATCGCCGACTTCAGCGGCGTCACCATCTCGCTGACCAACCCCGGCACCATCGGCACCGTGCACTCGGTGCCCCGCCTCATGCCGGGCCAGGGCGCCATCATCGGCGTCGGCGCGATGGAGTACCCCGCCGAGTTCCAGGGCGCCTCCGACGAGCGCCTGGCCGAGATGGGCGTGGGCAAGCTGCTCACGCTCACCTCCACGTACGACCACCGCATCATCCAGGGCGCCGAGTCGGGCGACTTCCTGCGGCGCATCCACACGCTGCTGCTGTCCGACGAGTTCTGGGACGAGGTCTTCACCGACCTGCGCATCCCCTACGAGCCCATCCGCTGGCGCCAGGACGTGGTCGAGGGCGGGATCGACAAGAACACCCGCGTGCTCGAGCTCATCGCGGCGTACCGCAACCGCGGCCACCTCATGGCCGACACGGACCCGCTGCGCCTCGAGCCGGCCCGCTTCCGCAGCCACCCCGACCTCGACATCCTCAGCCACGACCTGACGCTGTGGGACCTCGACCGCGAGTTCAACGTGGGCGGCTTCGCGGGCAACGACCGCATGAAGCTGCGCCAGGTGCTGGGCGTGCTGCGCAACGCGTACTGCCGCACCATCGGCATCGAGTACACGCACATCGTCGACCCCGAGCAGCGCGAGTGGCTGCAGGAGCGCAACGAGGTGCCGCACACCAAGCCGGCGGTGGCGGAGCAGAAGTACATCCTGAGCAAGCTCAACGCCGCCGAGGCGTTCGAGACGTTCCTGCAGACCAAGTACGTGGGGCAGAAGCGCTTCTCGCTTGAGGGCGCCGAGACGGTCATCCCCATGCTCGACGCCGTCATCGACGAGGCCGCCGAGTACGCGCTCGACGAGGTCGTCATCGGCATGCCGCACCGCGGCCGGCTCAACGTGCTCGCCAACA
>CAZDSL010000205.1:0-5603 GCA_964507655.1 uncultured Mycobacteriaceae bacterium
CGCACGACCTCCTCGGCCGCCTCGAGGTTGTTGCGGGTGACCGTCTCCTCGAGGTTGCCGCCGGAACCGGTGAACTTGCCCGTGTTCACGTCGATCACCGTCATCGCCTCGGTGCGGTCGATCACCAGCGTGCCGCCCGAGGGCAGCCACACCTTGCGCTCGAGGGCCTTGGCCAGCTGCTCGTCGATGCGGTAGGCCGCGAACACGTCGACCGAACTCTCGCCGCGGTCGTACTTCTCCACCCGCTCCATGAGGTCGGGGGCCACGCGCTCGATGTACGACGAGACGGTGCGCCAGGCGTTCTCCCCCTCGATGACGAGCTTGCCGAAGTCCTCGTTGAACAGGTCGCGGATGACCTTGACGAGCAGGTCGGGCTCCTCGTAGAGGGCCTTGGGATGGCCCGACGCGGCGGCCTTGGCCTCCTCGGCGGCCTTCTTGATGTCCTCCCACAGCAGGCGGAGGCGGTCGACGTCGCGGCCCAGCTCCTCCTCGCTGACGCCCTCCGAGGCGGTGCGGATGATGACGCCCGCGTCTTCGGGGACGATCTGCCGGAGGATGGCCTTGAGCCGCTTGCGCTCCACGTCGGGCAGCTTGCGGCTGATCCCGGTGGACGTGCCGCCCGGGACGTAGACGAGGAAGCGCCCCGCCATACTGATCTGCGTCGTCAGCCGCGCGCCCTTGTGGCCCACCGGATCCTTGGTGACCTGCACCACCACCTGATCGCCCGGCTTCAGGGCCTGCTCGATCTTGCGGGCCGAGCCGCCCAGGCCGGCGGCGGCCCAGTCGACCTCGCCGGCGTACAGGACGCCGTTGCGCCCGCGCCCGATGTCGACGAAGGCGGCCTCCATGCTGGGCAGCACGTTCTGCACGCGGCCCAGGTACACGTTGCCCACCATCGAGGGCGTGGCGGAGCTGGTGACGAAGTGCTCGACGAGGACCTTGTCCTCCAGCACGCCCACCTGAGTGATGGGGCCGTGGTCACCGGAGGAGTCCTTCTCGCGCACCACCATCACGCGGTCGACGGACTCGCGGCGCGCCAGGAACTCGGCCTCGGTGAGGATCGGCGGGCGGCGGCGGCCGGCCTCGCGCCCGTCGCGGCGGCGCTGGCGCTTGGCCTCGAGACGGGTCGAGCCGCTGATGCCCTGCACCTCGTCGCGGTCGCGGCCGCTGCGCTTGCTGCGGGGCTCGCGCTCGTGGACGACGGTGTTGGGCGGGTCGTCGTGCGCGCCGCCCTCGCCGCCGCCACCGCGACGGCGGCGACGGCGGCGACGGCGGCGCGAACCGCCGTTGCCCGACTCGTCGTCGCCGTTGTCGTCGGCGTCGGACTGCTTCGCACCGGAGTCCTGGTCGGCGGGCGCGCTCGCGGCGTCGTCCTGCCCGCCCGCGGAAGGCGATTCCGCGGCGTCGGGGGCGTCCGTGCGGCCGCCGCGGCCCTTGCCGGAGCCGCGCTGCCCGCCCTGCCGGCCCTGCTCCTCGGCACCCTCGTCGGACGTCGCGGCGGCGGACTCGCCGCCCTCGTCGCCGTTCTGCTGCTGGCGGTCGCCATTCTGCTCCCCACGGCCACGCCCGCGGCCGCGGCGGCCGCGGCGGCGGCGGCGCGAGGACCGGCCGCTGTCGGACTCGTCGTCGTCCGAGGACTCCTCGCCGGAGGCGTCCGCGGCGGCCCCGGGCTCCGGCGCGTCGCCGGCGGGCTTGTCCGACGGCGTCGGCTTCTCTGCGGACGACGGCTTCTCCGCGGACGTCGACTTCACCGCGGGGGCCGGCTCGACGCGGGCGGTCGGGTCGGGCGGCAGGAACAGCGGGGCGACGAACGCGGGGGCCGCCTCGGCGGACGCGTCCGCGGCGGGCTCCGCGGGCTCCTCCTGCTGCTTCGGCTCCGCAGGCTGCTTCGGCTCCGCAGGCTGCTTCGGCGCGGCGGTCTGCGTCTGCTCCGCGGGCTGCTTCTGCCGCTTCGGCCGGGCCGGCCGCTGCTGGGCCGGCTCCTTCGGCTCCGCGGCCGGTGCCGGCTCCGCGGCACCCTGCCCGGGCCCGGCGAGCGCGCTGCGCACGCGCTCCCCCTGCTCGCGCGTCACGCTGGAGTGCGCGGACGTGATCTGCTCGCCCAGCTCGGCGAGCTGCGCCAGCACCTGCTTGCTGGTGACGCCCAGCAGCTTGGCCAGCGCGTGCACTCGCAGCTTGGCCGGGATCTCCACCTGCCCGGCGGCGGGATTGTTCTGTTCTTCGGGCGAAGCCTGGTCGGCCACGTGAGTCTCCTCGGGCCCCCGGGCGCGTCGTCCACAGCGGGTACAGCGCGGCCACACGGGAGCGGCATGGTTGCGGTCCCGCGCCCGGAGGCGCGGAGACGGATGGTCTCGCGCCGCGTACGTGTGTGCGCGCGGCGCCTTGCTGGACAACCCGGCGCCGGCACGTCATCCAGCGTTTCCGCGGCTATGGGGGTGTCCCACGCGTGCCGCAGCAGCGATGACCGACTGCCTACCCGGGCGAAATCCTGTCGCGACGCGTCACACTCGCGCCCTGCGACTGCGTCCAGTATCCCACACATTCCTCCGCACACCGACCGCTTCCCCGCCGATCACGGTCACGCACCGTCCTGTGCAGGCGAAACACTCAGCCCAGCGCCGGGAACCAGATGCCGATCTCGCGTGCCGCCGACTCCGGCGAATCCGAACCGTGCACCAGGTTCTCGCCCGTCTCCAGGCCCAGGTCGCCGCGGATGCTGCCGGGCACGGCCTTCTCCACCGGATCGGTGCCGCCGGCGATCTGCCGGAAGGCGGCGATGGCGCGGGGCCCCTCCACCACGAGCGCCACCAGCGGGCGCGAGGTGATGAAGTCGATGAGGCCGGGATAGAAGGGCTTGCCCTCGTGCTCGGCGTAGTGGGCGGCGGCGACCTCTGCGGTGGCGGTCCGCATCTCCATCGCCACGACGGACAGGCCCTTGCGCTCGATCCGCGAGACGATCTCGCCGATGTGGCCGCGGGCCACCGCGTCGGGCTTGATCAATACCAGGCTGCGCTCAGTCACGGCGCACAGAGTAGCGGGCGCCGCACCCGGCGTGCCGCACCGGGCCGGTCAGCCCCGCTGCCCGGGGAGCAGCCCGCGGCGCTCGCGGTCGCGGATGTCGGCGCGCAGGTACAGCAGATACCCCCACACCGCCGCGAAGAGCAGGCCGACGATGCCCACCCCCGGATGGACCCACCAGCCGGCGATCACCAGCACCTGCAGGCCCAGGTCGAACCCCAGGGCCCACGTGCGGCCCTGCACCCCCGCGCCCAGCAGGAGCAGCACCACCAGTCCGATCACGTACCCGCCGCGCGCGGCGGTGAGCCCGCCGCCCACGGTGGCGACGACGGGGATGGCGAGGCCGATGACGATGGCCTCGAGCACCAGCAGGCCCGCCAGCACGCCGCGGAAGCTCTTCCACGGGTCCTTGGCGGGCGGGCGGAAGCCGCCCTCGGGGGTGTCGCTCACGCTGGTTCCTTTCCGAGCAGGGTGCGGGCCAGTCCGGCCGTCACCACCGAACCGGTGACCACGATGCCGGAGCCGGAGATCTCCTCGCCCGCGTCCGCGACCTCCTCTGCCAGCGCGACGGCGGCCTCGAGGGCGTCGGGCAGCGCCGACGCGGTGTGCACGCGCTCCGCGCCGAACACGGAGGAGGCCAGCTCGGCGAGGCGGTCGATGCCCATGCACCGGGGCGAGCCGTTGTGGGTGACCACGAGCTCGTCGAACACCGGCTCGAGCGCCTCGAGGATGCCCCGCACGTCCTTGTCGCCCATGATCGCGACGACGCCGACGAGGCGCCGGAAGTGGAACTCTGACCCCAGCGCCGCCGCCAGCGCCGCGGCGCCGTGCGGGTTGTGCGCGGCGTCGAGGAACACCGACGGCGCGGTGCGCACGGGTTCGAGACGGCCCGGGTTGACCAGCGCGGCGAAGCCCTCGCGCACGGCGTCCGCGTCAAGTGCGCGCTCCTTGCCGGCGCCGAAGAACGCCTCGACGGCGGCGAGCGCCAGCGCTGCGTTGTGGGCCTGATGCTCGCCGTGCAGGGGCACGAAGACGTCGTCGTACACGCCGCCCAGGCCCTGCAGCCGCAGCACCTGGCCGCCCACAGCGATCCGGCGCTCGAGCACAGCGAACTCGGAGCCCTCGCGCGCCACGGCTGCGTCGACCTCCACGGCCCGCCGCAGCAGCACGTCGGCGGCCTCCGGCTGCTGCTGCGCCAGGATCGCCACCGAACCGGCCTTGATGATGCCGGCCTTCTCGCCCGCGATGCCGGCGATCTCGGTGCCCAGGTACTCGGCGTGGTCGAGCCCGATCGGCGTGATCACCGCGACCGAGGAGTCGATGACGTTGGTGGCGTCCCAGCGCCCGCCGAGCCCCGTCTCGATCACGCCCACATCGACGGGCGCGTCGGCGAAGGCGGCGAACGCCATGGCGGTGAGCACCTCGAACTTGCTCATCCGCGGCCCGCCCTGCGCGGTGGACGAGTCGTCCACCATCTGCACGTAGGGCTCGATGTCGCGGTAGGTGCGCACGTACTGCGCCGCGGAGACGGGGGCGCCGTCGACGGCGATCCGCTCCGTCACCGACTGCAGGTGCGGGCTGGTGGTGCGGCCCACGCGCATGTGCATGCGAGTGAGCAGCGCGTCGGCCATCCGGCACACCGACGACTTGCCGTTGGTGCCGGCCACGTGGATGGTCGGGTACGCCCGCTGCGGCGAGCCGAGCAGGTCCATCAGCGCCGCGATGCGGGTGAGCGACGGCTCGATGCGGGTCTCGGGCCAGCGGCCGTCGAGCTCCTCCTCGAGCTGTTCGAGCGCGGCGAGGTCTTCGGGCGTGTCGCGCGGGGCGGCGCCGCCGCCCTCGGCCTCGTCGCCGGCGCCCGTCACTCGCCACTCCGGGCCGCGAGCGCGTCGAGCTCGGCCAACCGCGCGGTGAGCCGCTCCACGTCGGCCTCGGCGACGTCGCGCCGGGCCCGGATCTTGTCCACCACGGCCGCGGGCGCCTTGCCCAGGAAGGCCTCGTTGCCGAGCTTGGCGGTGGTGCCCGCCAGCTCCTTCTGCGCGGCGGCCAGGTCCTTGGCCAGGCGGCGCTGCTCGGCCTCGACGTCCACCGTGCCGGAGGTGTCGAGGTCGACGACGACGGTGGCCGACGACAGGCGCACCTCGATCGACGCGGTGGCGGTGAACTCGCCGGCGGGCGCGGTGACGCGGGCCAGCGAGCGCACCGCGTCCTCGAGCGGCGCCACGCCCGCGTCGGCGAGGGCGCCCAGCCGCGCCGGGACCTTCTGGCTGGGCTTGACGCCCTGGTCGGAGCGGAAGCGGCGGATCTCGGTGATGAGCTTCTGGGCGTCGGCCACCTGGCGGGCGGCGTCGGCGTCGGCCTGCTCGCCGGTGGCGGCCGGCCACGATGCGATGACCACCGACTCGCCGCCGGTGAGCGCGCGCCAGAGCGTCTCGGTGACGAACGGCATCATCGGGTGCAGCATGCGCAGCAGCGCGTCGAGCACCGTGCCCAGCACCGCGCGGGTGGCGGCGGCGCGCGCCTCGTCGGCGAACTGCACCTTGGCCAGCTCGAGGTACCAGTCGCACACCTCGTCCCACGCGAAG
>CAZDSL010000206.1:0-1631 GCA_964507655.1 uncultured Mycobacteriaceae bacterium
TTGATGTCGAGCTGGCGCAGGGCGGCGTCGACGCGCGGGTTCTCGCCCGCCGTGTTGAGCCTGTCCCACAGCGCCCACGTGCGCGGGCCCATCGGTTCGGGGAACGCGAAATGCGTGAACAGCGGGTGCAGCCCCTCAAGCGCGTACATCCAGCCCAGGCCCTGGTCGGGATCGACGAAGATCGTGGTGGTGCGCGCATCGGGCAGGGTCGTCAGGTGCTGGAGCGCCAGCCGGTCTTTGGGCGAGACCATGCGGCCGAAACGGTCGCCGATGGCCATATCGCTCAGTTTGCCCGCGTAGGTGGACACGGTGGCGCTGGAGGCCACGGGCACCGCCACCGCCAGGACCGTCAGCACCGCCACCGCCGCCGTGCGCCGGGCCGGGGCCCAGCGGCGCAGCGCGGTGTACACGCCCCACACCGTCAGCGCGATGCCCGCGCCGCCGAGCGCCACCACCACCAGCGCCACCACGTACTGGATGCGGCGCGGGTCGGTGTAGAAGGCGTTGGAGAACTTGCCGATCAGGTCGGTGGCCGTGCCGCCGAGCGGCGTGATGGCGTCGGAGACCACCAGCAGCAGCACCGCCCACACGAGCATCATCCACACGTGCCGGCGCACCAGGAGCACGGCGCAGGCCAGCACCGCGAACGCCAGCAGCACCCATGGAGTGGGGAACGGCCCCGTCCACTGGTTGGTGAGCGTGAAGGCGTCGTGCACCGAGGTGAGCCGCGAGGCGCTGCGGCTGAAGTCGTAGGACTGGATGGACGTCTGCTCGCCCATCACGCTGCGGATCTGCGGCAGCATGACGAGCACGGCGAGTACCCCGACGCCCGCCAGCGCGGCGAGGTCGCGCAGCCGGCCGCGCCGGGGCCGCCACAGCGCCTCGCACAGCCACCAGGCGCCCAGCAGCAGGGCGGAGAACACCGCGCCCGACGGGTGCACGCCCGCGATGCCGATCAGCGCCAGCGCCGCGAGCGGCATGCGCCGCGGGGCGCCCGCCACCGACATCACCAGCACCACCGTCACGCCCGCCATCGCGCCGCCGACGGCGTTGGGGTTGGCCGTGGTGAGGAACTCGACGTACGGCAGCGAAGGCAGCACGCCGCTCACGGCGCCCGCGCAGCCGGCGGCCAGCGCTGCGGCCGACGGCGAGAAGCGGTCGCGCACCACGCGCCAGGCCAGCGCGGCCGCCGACAGCGGGATCACCAGCGCCATGCAGGTGACCGTCCACAGGTTGATGACCGGCAGGATCGGGTAGCCGGTGATCTGCAGGAGCAGCGCGCCCAGCGCGTGCCACGCGTCCGGGTAGTAGAAGTCGGCGTGCGTCTCCACCTGGAACAGCCGGCCCAGGTCGGTGGCGCCGGCGATCCCCGTGTCGTCGATGAAGGTGATGACGTTGGCGTGCCACTGCTCGTCCCACACGTTGGAGAGACTGGCGATGCCGCCCGGCGTCTTGGAGAGCCCGCGCCACAGGATGCCGAAGATCGTGCCGGCGCCCACCAGCACGCCCACCACCGCCGCGGCCAGCCCGGGCCAGGGCGCCGGGCCGATGCGGCGGAACCGCGCGCCCGGGCCGGCGGGCGCCGCGTCAGCCGACGACCGGGCCTCGTCCGTCCGGGTCGCGTCCGACTG
>CAZDSL010000206.1:1731-5579 GCA_964507655.1 uncultured Mycobacteriaceae bacterium
CCGCCCGCCGGCGGGCACGGCCCGCCCGGCAGCACGGCCGCGGCCGGTGCGCGCGAGCACCAGGCTGTAGAGGCCGCCGAGCGCGACGAACACCAGCAGCGTGACCAGTGCCGACCACACGTTCCAGGCGATGCCGGAGGCGCTGGTGACGTACGCGCCCACCACGACCATGCCGAAGGTGACGGGGATGGAGACCACCGCGGCGACCGTCCACCGCAGGCGCACCGAGAGTCCGGCGAGGAATCCGGGCACGACCAGCAGGAGCGCACCGACGATCGCGAGTGTGGCTGTCTGCACGGCCGAGCCGACTCCCTTCGTCCCACGCGGCGGGGATCCCCGCCCGGGTGCGTCGGCTCACGCCGCGCGTCACACCTGCCGCCGGGCCGTCAACGGTTGGCCGGGCCCGAGCGATACCCCTCTGCTGCCGGGGCGTCGACCGACCGAACGACGCCCCGGGGAAGCATACGTGCGGGCACCCCCGGTGTCATACCTGCGGGGGTGCCCGCGTGCCGCCGGGCGGCCGCGGCTCAGCGGAGCGTGTGGCGCAGCAGCGGCGCGATGCCGGCGCGGGCGCCCTTGGTGGACGCCGCCTTGGGGATCAGCGACAGCGCGTGCAGCCGGGACGTGAAGTGGCGCCGCGCCTCCCGGGCCGCCGCGCCCCAGCCGAGCGCCTCGAAGCGCACGGCCTGCTCCTCGTAGAAGCGGCGCTCCTCGTCGAAGCGCCGGCCGTCGAGGGCGCGCACGGACGAGTCGGAGGCGGAGTGGCGCCGGTAGAGGAAGCCCAGCCGCGGGTCGAACACCAGCGCGCCGCCGGCCGTCACCACGTCGCACAGCATGGCGAGGTCCTGCACCACGTCGAGCCCCTCGCGGAAGCCGATACCCTGCACCACCTCGGTGCGCCAGGCCAGCGACGGGAAGTACGTCCAGTTGCCCCGCATGAGCCCCACGGCCAGCTCCTCGCCCCGGTACACCGAGCGCGCGTCGGGCCGCGGCGCCACGCGCCCCTTGATCACGTCGCCGAGCGGGCGGACGGGCCGGTCGTGCTCGTCGACCACCTGCACGCCGCACTCGAACACCGCGGCGTCCGGGTGCGCGGCGAACGCCTCCGCGACGTGCGCCAGATAGTTGGGCAGCATGATGTCGTCCGCCCCCATCACCACGACGACGGGCGCGGTGGCCATGGCCAGCGCCTTGCGGTAGTTGCCGTTGGCGCCGAGGTTCCGCTCGTTGCGCAGGTACCGCACGCGCGGGTCGTCCTCGGCGATGCGGCCGAACCAGCGCGCCGGCTCGTCGCTGGGGTAGCCGTCGTCGAGCACCATCAGGCGCCAGCGGGTGTGCGTCTGATTGAGCACCGACGACGCGGCCGCCTTGAGGTACTCGACGTCGCCGTAGTAGGGCAGCAGGACGTCGATCATGCCGGCGGCGTCGTCCGCGCCCGGGGCGCCGGCGGCCGCGGCGGCCTCCCCGGCGGGATCGTGCGGGGCGGGCGGCTGGGGCTCTGCGGGCACGGCGACTCCTCATCCGCGCGCCGCGGCGGCGCGCTCGACATCTGCTGCGGACTTCCGGCACGAAGGTACGGACGCGTGGCGCGAGCCGCCACGTCCGCAGGCCGCGCGCGCCGATGTGCACTGTACTTCATTCTGTTGCAAATGTGATGACGGCCACAGTGATGAATGACCTGCAAAACCCTGTGGCTCAATGTCTTTCATATTTGATGTGCTTCACAGCGATGGTCACGATGTGGTTACACTCGCCAGTGTCCGGCACTCCGGCCGGACCGGACGATCGGAGATACACATGGGTTCCATCGGAGACGTCCTCAAGACCGCCGTCGGCGGCTCGCTCAACACCATCGACGCGGTCCTGGCCGCAGCCGGCTCGGTCGACATGGGCTCCTTCGCCGATACCGGCGCCGAGCTGCTGGGCTCGCTCAGCGCAGGCTCGGACGAGTAACCGGCACGCAGCAGCAGAAGGGGCCGGGCGCACTGTGCGCCCGGCCCCTCGTCGCGTCGCCGCCCGTCAGTCCACGAGCTCGACGATCGTCGCGTTGGCCATGCCGCCGGCCTCGCACATGGTCTGCAGGCCGTAGCGGATGCCCTTGTCGCGCATGTGGTGCACCAGGCGGGTCATGAGGATCGCGCCCGAGCCGCCCAGCGGGTGGCCCACCGCGATCGCGCCGCCCAGCGGGTTCATCCGCTCGAGGTCGGCGCCCGTCTCCTTGAGCCAGGCCAGCGGCACCGGGGCGAAGGCCTCGTTGACCTCGAAGGCGCCGATGTCGCCGATGGCCAGCCCCGACTTCTTCAGCGCCTTCGCGGTGGCGGCCCACGGGGCGGTGAGCATGATGACCGGGTCGTCCGCCGCCACCGCGACGGTGTGCACGCGCGCCATCGGCGTCATGCCGTGCTTGCGCGCAGTCTCCTCCGTGGCCACCAGCAGCGCGCCCGCACCGTCGGAGATCTGCGAGGAATTGCCGGCGTGGATCACGCCGTCCTCCTTGAACACCGTGCGCAGCTTCGCGAGGCCCTCGACGGTGCTGCCGCGGCGCACGCCCTCGTCCTGCGTCAGGCCCGCGAGCGGGGCGAGCTGGCCGTCGAAGGCGCCCGCGTCGATCGCGGCGGCCGAGAGCTCGTGCGAGCGCACCGAGTACTCGTCGAGCTCGGTGCGGCCCAGCCCCCAGCGCTCGGCGACCATCTCGGCGCCCACGCCCTGGTTGAAGCCCTGCACGCCGAACCGGTCGAGCACCGACTGCGGCGTGGGGTTGCCGCCCGAGTTGGAGCCCATGGGCACGCGGGTCATCGACTCGGCGCCGCCGGCGACCACGAACTCCTGCTGGCCCGAGGCCACGGTGGCGGCGGCGAAGCTCAGCGCCTGCTGGCTGGACCCGCACGCGCGCGTGAGCGTGGTGCCGGGCACCGACGCGGGCCAGCCGGCCGCGAGCACGGCCGTGCGGGCCAGGTTGCCCGCCTGCTCCGAGTACTGCATGACGCAGCCCCACACGACGTCGTCGACGAGCGCGGGATCGATGCCGGTGCGCTGCGCGAGCGCGGTGAGCACGTGCGCGGACATCGTGGCGGGGTGGACGTCGGCGTACGCGCCCTTGCGCTTGCCGATGGGGGTGCGGACTGCGTCGACGATGACGGCGGAGGCCATGGGGGTCCTTTCTTCGATGACGGTCCCGGGCCGGGCCCGCCCCGCGCGGCGGCGGCGCGGGGGGTGTGTGGCGCGGGACACCCGGGTCCAGCCTGCCCGATCGGAGTGGAACACGTTACAGCGGCTCCCACGGAGCGGCGACCCGCCTCGCGCCGCGACGGTGATATGCGCCACATCCACAGCGCGGAGGCTCTACGCTCGGGGCAGCGGGCGCACGGCACACACAGCCCCGGTATCGCCCGCACGGGAGGTGGGCATGGGTTCACTCAACGGGGTGGCCGGCGCGCTGGCGCAGGGGTCCCTGGCATCGCTCGTCGCCGTGTTCCCCGATCCGCCGCTGCCGCCCGGCGCACTCGAGGCGCTGGCCGGGCTGTACGGATCGCTCGACCTCGGCCCCGCCGGCGTCGCCACCGACCATCTGCTGCACCGCTGAGGCGAGGAGGCCGCCATGGCATCGATCACCGACACCCTCAAGGGCCTGGTCCTGGGGGCGGGCATCGCGGTGGGCGGCACGCTGATCGCACTCGGCTCCACCGGCATGGAGCAGTCGACGGCGCAGCTGTTCGGCGGCCTCATCGACGCGCTCGGCAGCGCGGGATAGCCGGCGCGGTCCGGGCGCGGCACGGGCGCGGCTCGGGCGCGGGCCGCCCGCCGCTGCGCCGGCGCGGCCGGCGCCGGGCGAGGTATTTCGCCGCACT
>CAZDSL010000207.1:0-5529 GCA_964507655.1 uncultured Mycobacteriaceae bacterium
CCCACCGAAGGAAAACAATCACACGCTCATCAGTTTGGTCCCCTCGAGCGATGCGTTCAGGTCGTCATTGAACTTCTTCACGGCCAGGCGCACGACCAGGCCGATGAAGAGGAACGGCGGGACGAACAGCAGCAGCCAGCCGAGGTCCTTCCAGTAATCGCCTTCATAGATTCCGGCGATGGCCGCGCGCACGGCATTCGTCGCATGGGAGACGGGGACGAAGGGGCTGATGTTCTGGAACCACTGCGGCAGGACGGACAACGGGTATGCGCCTCCGCCGGCGGAGATCTGCACGACCAGCAGGAGGACCGCTATCGCCTTGCCCGCCTCCCCGAACGCGAGCACGAGGGTGTAGGTGATGAGCGAGAAGACGAACGCCATGACCCAGCCTGCGAGAATCAACAGGAACGGGTGGGCCGGGCGCACACCCACGAAGCCGATGAGGCCGACGAACAGCAGCGTGCTCTGCAGGAATGCGAGGGCTCCGAATATCGCATAGTGACCGAGATACTCCTGCCACGGCCGCAGCGGACGCGTCAACGGCGGAAGAGCATCCCGGGAAACCTCGGCCCGAATGAGCACCGAGAGCAGCAGTGCGCCCACCCAGAGGCCCAACACGGTGTACAGCGGCGCCATTTGGGAGCCGAAGTTGTCGACCTTGAACACCGGGATCGTCTCCAGGCTGACCGGTGCGGCGAGCTCCGCGGCGAACTTCGCCGGATCGGAGCCGATGATCCGGGACACCTCGCTCAGATCGCCCGACTCCGACGCCTTCTGAACGGCCTCACCCAGCTGGGCGAAGGTGTCCGCGGACGTGCCGAGGTCGTCCGCCAGCAGCCGGGCCGCCGTCTCGCCGTCCGACAGGCCCGCGCTCAGCGGGCCCGCGCCGGCGGCCAGCGATCGATCCGCTGCGCGCAGATCGTCACCGATCCCGGAAAAACTCCCCTGCACGGCTTGCAGGTCGGCTGCGAGTCGGGCGAGCTGCGGTTGCAGGCTGTTCGTGTACTGATCGCGGGCGTCGGCGAGCGCGGACTGCGCGGCATCGACGTCCTGAAGTATGGCGTTGCGCGTCGCTTCACGATCCACGATTCCCTGCGACGCGGGCGACGCCGCCGCGTCGAGCGCCTGCTCGAGTCTCCCCTGACGGTCGATGACGGCATCGAGATCGTCCGCCAGCAGACCCACAGCCTCCCTGGTCACCGGGTCGAGGCCGGGCGCCGACGCCTGGGACCGCAATTGATCGCGCAGCTGCGTATACGCCGCGACCTGGTCATCCACCATCCCGGACGCCTGCGCCAGCCCGTTCCCCGCCTGCTGCGGCGCGGGCGCCTGACCGAAGATCCGGTCGATCTGACCTCGCAGCGCATCGTAGCTGTCGGCATTCGCCGCGAAGGCCTTGGACAACAGCTCCGAGGCCGAGGTCAACACGCCGCGCACCGAGCTCACGGACTCCGCTCCCCGACCGACCGCGCCGGTGGTGTCCTGGACGGCCTGAGATGCCGCCGAGGCGAGGGAACCGGTGCTCGACAGGAGGGAATCGGCGGACGAGAGCAGACCCGCGAACATGTCCGCGGTGCCGGCCGCGGACTTCAATTGCACCGAGATCCTGCCGATCGCCGCCCCGAGGTCGTCCACGGTCTTCTGCGCGTCCGAATCCTCAAGATGCGTGGCCAGCGACGACACCAGCGCCAGCCCGACCTCGTCGAGCGTCTGCGTGAAACTCGTATTGATCTGCGTCGAGACGTCTGTCGCGGCCTCCCCGGTGATCAGGGACGAGAGCGCGTTCTTCTTCTCGTTCACATAGAGATCGATCTTCACCGGCGACGCGCCGGGCGAAAGGAAGGTCAGCATCTTGCGGCTGAAATCCGGGGGCAGAACGATCGCCGCGTAGTAGTCCTCGGATTTCGTGCCCTCGATGGCCTCGTCCTTGGAGACGAACTGCCAGTCGATGTCGCTGTTGGCCCGCAGCTGCGATATCACCTGCTCGCCCACATTGAGGCGCAGCGGGAACAGAGTGCTCTCAAAACCCTCGTCGGTGCTGGCCACCGCCACTTTGAGGTTCTTGACGTTGTCGAACGGACTCCAACTCGAGAGCACGTTGAACCAGGCGAAGAACGAAGGGATCAGTACGACCCCGATCAGCACGATCGCCGGAATCACGCTGCGCGTCGCCTGCCGGAAGTCGTGGCGGATCAGGGTGCCGATGTTGTTCATGCGTTGCGCTCCCCCGATTCGAGCTGGTCGAGGCGCGCATCGGTACGGATCGCCACCTCTTCGGCAGCCAGCCTGCGCTTCAGTTCGTCGTCGGGAAGCTCAGCCACCTCCGTTCCGTAGACGATGTTCTGGCTGATGTACTCGACCAGGATGATCGCCGCCATCACCAGCAGGCACAACACCCCCCACAGGCCGAGCACGGTGGCCTTGGCGTCCGGGAATTCCGTGCCGATGATCAACAGCACCACGGTCCCTATCGCGCCGATGATCACCGCGGCACGCTGCAGCGACTTGTGGTTCATATCGAGCCGGCTCCGATGCCGGTCGTTGTCCGCGCGGAACCCGTCGCGATTGGTCAGTGCGCGCACGAGTTGCGTGAGACGACGCCGCGATCCCAATGTCTGCACCTCCTCGCTCAGGAACAGGCCGGTGTCCGCCAATCTGCTGTTGAACAGTCGCGCAAAGTTGCCGAGCCGTTGACGGAGGAAGACTCCCAGGACGAAGGACAGTGCAGCGAAGAGAGCGAGAACGGCCATGTACCGGAGATAGTTGAGGCCATAGAAGCCGCCGATGGTCTCGCGCATGGCATCGATACCGTAGGTGAAGGGGAAGAAGGGGAAGAGCGCCCGGAAGAAGTCCGGCATCATCTCGATCGGGTAGATGCCGGAGGCGCCGGGGATCTGCATGATCACCAGCAGCACGGCGATCCCCTTCCCGATGTAGCCGAACGAGATCGACAGGGCGAAGATGATCGACATGTAGACGAGGCCGATGAAGACGGCCGTCGCAACGAAGACGACCGGGTTCACCGTCTGGACACCGATCAGCACATCGCCGATGCTCACCAGCAGGCCCTGGATCACGCTCATCACCGCGAACAACAACCAGCGGCCGAAGTAGGCCTGCCTCACCGTCAGGCCTTCGACGCTTTCGGTATCGGTCTCCAGCTTGAACAGCACCATCAACACGAACCCTGCGATCCACAGGGACAGATTGGTGAACAACGGTGCCATCGCCGATCCGTACGCCGCCACCGGATACAGGTCGTTCTCGTGGACCTGCACCGGGCCCGCCATGAACCCCGCGATCGACTCGGGGTCGAGGGACGTCAGCGTGCTCACCTGGTTCCAGATGTCCGCAGCGGTGATCGCGTTCAAGTCGGTCTGCAACGTGGTCAGATCCGACTGCACATCCTGAAGGTTGCCGTCGAGCGAGGCGACGGCGGCATCGGTCTGGTCGAGCAGTGGTTCGAGCCGGGAGAGCATCGCCACGGCCTGGCTCACCAGCACACGTTGCGAATCGAGCGCCGAGGAGAAGGCGCCGGCGCCGGCGGACAACGAGGACATGGACTGGTTGAGCGCCGGGAGCGTTCCGGCGAGCACGCCGTGCAGAGCGGAGGACGACCGGTCGACGGCGCTCATCGCCCCCGAGGCCGCGGCGGTCTGATCGGACACCGTCGACACGCCGGCGTTCGTGGCGCCGAGCGTGGCCAGGAGCTCCTGGTCACGGGCCGACTGCGCGGAGACCTCGTCGATCACGTGCTGAATCTGCGCCTTGATCGGCACCGCATCCGGAAGCGCGGCCGCCACCGGGCGCATCGTGGACAGCAGCGCCTGATTGGCGTCGATCACCGCCTGCACATCGCGTTGCGCCGTGGTCAACGCGGAGCGCGCCGCGTCGGCGCCGCCGGCGACCTGCGTGATGCTCTGGTTCAGACGGGTGGTGGCGCCCGTGAGGTTCGGTGCGCCGGAGACATAGGCCCTCGTCAGCGTCCCCGAAAAATCGAACAGGTCCCCCTGCACCTCGGTGACCAGGCCCTGCGCATCCGTGGCCGCGTCGGTCGCATCGCCGATGGCGCCGTCCACCCGCTCGAGGGCGGACTTGGCATCGGAGACGGCTGCGGCACCGGGCCCGAGCGCGCCTTGCAGCTCGGTCAGGCTCTTGCGTGCGGCCTGAACCGTGGTGAGGGCCTGCTCCAGCGCAGCCAACGTGTTGCTGCGCGAACCGATCAGCCACTGCCCGGTGTCGACTCCCGCCTGCCGGGCCTGCGTGGCGATCGTCTGCGCGACCGTCGCGACGAACTTCGAATTGATCTGCGTGTCGAGCGTCGACGCGCCGACCTCCGTGATCTTCGGGGCGATCGCGTTCGCCTTCTCGTTGGTGTAGTACTCGAGCCGGGGCTGCACGAAGTCGCCGGTGATGATGGTCAGGAGATCTTTGCTGAAATCCGGCGGCATGACGATGGCGGCGTAACTCGCACCCGAGCGGACCGAGTCCATCGCGTCGTCGTGATCCATGAACTGCCAACCGAGCTGATCGTTGGTCTTCAGTTGGTCGACCACCTGGTCACCGACGTTCACCTCGCCGGTGAGCTCGGTACTGGCCCCCGCGTCCTCGTTGACGACGGCGACCTTGATGTGCTCCGCATTCCCGTAGGGATTCCAGAAGGCCACGATGTTCACCCAGGCGTACAGCGCAGGAAGCACCAGGAGCCCGATGATGATCGCCCAGGACTTCGGCGCCCGGCGGATGCGCGTGAGGTCGCGGCGTAACATCGTGAAGGCGTTGCGCATGTACATCCTTCGCTGTTACTCGTGCGAACACCCCACTGTTCGCCCAGAATGGCGGCCAGGCCGCGCTTCGGCCGCTGCAGGCGAAAATCCGGCCCGCTCCGCCGGCACGGCTGGCCTAATCGGTTGAATGTCCGGTCAGCATACCTGCTCTCTTCTCCGTCTTCCGGCCATTCGGACTCCTCTCCATCCCGGCGGGATTCGTTCCTACGGCGGCACCATCGGCGGTGTCATAACGTCGTGGCGGGAATGCTTCCGGGCGCCCGAGGCAGCCACGCGATCACCCGGCGTCCACGCCGCCGTCCGCCGGCGCGGGGACATCGGCGGGCTCCTCGCCCGCGCGGCCCACGAAGAAGATGGAGGCGACGAAGAAGCAGATTGCGCCGATCATCGTGCCCAGGTTCGCAAGGTGCGTGTCCACCGTCGCGCCGTTGCGGTACACGAAGGCACCGATGGCGGACAGGCCGAAGGCGACGCAGCCGATCCAGTTCGACCAGCCGCTGAGCGCGTCCCGGTAGATCAGCTTCATCAGCTCGTGCGAGCGGATCAATCCGAGCATCGCGAAGCAGGCGCTCACCAGGAACGCGACCGACCCCGCCGCGTCCGGCACCCACACGTTCACCTGCTCGGCGTGCGTGCTGTGCGCGGTGATCGCCGCGCCCGTGCTGACGTTGAACAGGAGGGTCCCGACGAATTGCGAGGATGCCACCAGCCACACCGCGCTGATCGCCCGGCCGCCCTTGTA
>CAZDSL010000208.1:0-5520 GCA_964507655.1 uncultured Mycobacteriaceae bacterium
GCCAGCGACACCACCAGGCGCAGGTTGGCCTCCAGCAGGTGGTTCTTGGCGCGGTTGCCGTCGCGGGAGATCCACATCAGGTCGCGCCGCACGGCCACCGTGGGGCGCTCGCCGCGCTCCTTGTACTCGCCCAGCTTGTGGGTGGCGAACAGGCCGGCCTCGATGCGCTTGGCCAGCTCCACCTCCTGCTCGGCGTTGAGCAGCGCCACCTTGCCGATCTGCTTGAGGTAGGCGCGCACCGAGTCGGCCGACGCGGTGAGCTCGGCGTCCTTGCGGGCCTGGCGGAGCGCCTCGGACTCGTCCTCGTCCCACACGAAGTCGCCGGAGGCCTTGTCCTTCTCGGACGGCTCCTCGGGCTCGTCGTCGACGGGGATGGCGGCCGGGTCGATGTCCTCGAGGGCGGCGTCGTCGCCCGACTTCTTGGCGGAGGCCTTCTTGCCGGTGGCCTTCTTCGTGGTCTTCTTGGCGGCGGTCTTCTTCGCCGCGGCCTTCTTGGCGGCGGTCTTCTTCGCGGGGGCCTTCTTGGCGGCGGTCTTCGCGGCGGGTGCGGCGTCGGACGGCGCCGGGGACTCCGTCGAGCCGTCGGGGGTGGGACGGGTGTCGGTGGCTACCACGTACGCCCTTTCGTGACGATGTCGTGCAAAATCAGCCGGCGGATCCCGGCGGGGGAGTCTGAGCGGAACTTCCGGAACGAGCCGGACCATGTGCCATTGTAACGATCCGCGGTGCGCGGGGCGCGCGCGATCATGCCGTGGGCGCCGCCTGGGGTGCGGCCGAGAGCATCGCGGCGCCCACGATCCCCGCGGTGTTGTGCAGCCGCGCGACCCGCACCGGCGTGCGGTTGGTCAGCCGCGGCACCCACTTCTCCGACTCGCGGCTGATGCCGCCGCCCACGACGAAGACGTCGGGGTTGAGCAGCTCCTCGATGGCGACGAGCACCCGGCTGACCTCGGCGCTCCAGTGCTTCCAGCTCAGCGACTCGCGCGTGCGCACCGAGGACGCCGCGCGGTGCTCGGCCTCGGTGCCGCCGACCTCCAGGTGCCCGAACTCGGTGTTCGGCAGCAGCACGCCGTGGTTGAGCACCGCCGAGCCGATGCCGGTGCCGAAGGTCAGCAGGACCACGGCACCGTCGACGTCGGCGGCGGCGCCGAAGCGGTCCTCGGCGATGCCGGCGGCGTCGGCGTCGTTGAGCACCACGGTGTCCAGGCCGCCGAGCGCGTCGCGGAAGTGGGCGGCCGCGTCGATGCCCACCCAGGACCGGTCGATGTTGGCGGCGGTGCGCACGACGCCGCCGCGGATGACGGACGGCAGGGTGATGCCCACGGGGCCGTGCCACTGCGCACGGTCGACGACGGCGCGCACCGTGGCGGCGACGGCCTCGGGCGTGGCCGGGGAGGGCGTCTTGATCTTGATGCGCGGCGCCGCGAGCGCGCCGGTGCGCAGGTCCACCATGGCGCCCTTGATGCCGCTGCCGCCGATGTCGACGCCGAAGGCGATCTCGTGGGATGCGGCGGGGGGCGTGCCGGCGGCGCCGGTGCCCGTCCCGTCGGCGGTGTCGGCGCTCATCGTGCTGGCCCTCGCTTCCGGCTGCGGTGTGGCGGACAGGTGGAGTGTGGCGGACAGGTGCGGCGGGCGGGCCGGGCGGCCCGGCGGATCCGCTGCGGCGTGCCCGGATTCACAGTACCCAGACGGGGATGCGGCCGCACCGCTCTCGCGGCGGTCGGGCCGATGTGCTGCGATGGGAGGGTGAACGGCTACCCCGACAGTCCCCAGCTGCGCTATGGCCCCGACGGCTCCGGAAGGCCGCCGGCCCCGCCGGTGCCGGCGGAGGAGGCGCGGGCGCTGCTGGCGGTGGCCGTCGAGGTGGCCGGTTCGGCGGCCGGGCTGGTGCGCCGCCGCCGCCCCGAGGTCTTCGACGCCGAGGGTGCGTCCGCCGGCGCGGTGCGGGCCAAGAGCACGCCCACCGATCCGGTCACGGTGGTCGACACCGAATCGGAGTCGCTGGTGCGCGAGATGCTGGCGCGGCTGCGCCCGGGCGACGCGGTGCTGGGAGAGGAGGCCGGCGGCGCGGCGGCGGCGCCGGGCGCGGTGCGGTGGATCGTCGACCCGATCGACGGCACCGTGAACTTCCTCTACGGCATCCCCGTGTACGCCGTCTCGCTGGCCGCGCAGGTGGACGGGCGGACGGTCGCGGGCGTGGTGGCCGACGTGGCGGGGCGCCGCCTCTACACCGCGGCGGCGGGCTGCGGCGCGCACGTGCAGGAGGCGGACGGCTCCGTCGCGCCGCTGCGGGTCAACCGCGTGGACGATCCGGGGCTGGCGCTGGTGGCCACCGGTTTCGGCTACGAGCGTGAGCGGCGCGAGCGGCAGGGGCGCATCATCGCGGGGCTGCTGCCGCAGGTGCGCGACATCCGGCGGATCGGCGCCGGCGCGCTGGACCTGTGCATGGTGGCGGCGGGGCAGGTGGACGCGCACTTCGAGCACGGCCTGAGCCCGTGGGACTGGGCCGCCGGCGCGCTCATCGCCGGCGAGGCGGGCGCGGTGGTGCGGGTGCCGGGGCCGGATTCGCCCGCGGCGGACGGCGCGGTGACGCTGGCCGCCGCCCCGGGCATCGCCGAGAGCCTGGCGGGCATCCTCGGCGGCGTGGGCGGGCTCGACGCGATCCCCGTCGGCTGAGCCCGCGCGCTAGCAGCGGCCCGAGTGGGCCCCGGAGATCAGCGCCTGATCGATCTCGGGGGCGGGCGACCCGTCCGTCACGCGGAGCGCCTTGAGCACCGCCTCGGCATCGGCGTTGGGGTCGAGGTCGTTGAAGAGCGTGCCCAGCGCCAGGTCGACGCTGTCGTCGGTGCGGTCGTCCTCGATGAGCTCGGCGCACGGCACCACGGTCCACAGGGCGTTGGCGGCGGCCTCGCCGTTCTCGCCGAAGCGGATCTGGCCCTGGCACTGCAGGTTCTGATGCGTGTAGACGGGGTCGTTGGCCACCGGGTCGGTGGCGGCCGGGCGGAAGCCCTTGTCGCTGAGGCCGGCGGCGACGTGTGCGGCCTGTCCGCTCTGCCCGTTGGCGTTGAACACGCGGATGTGCGTGTTCCACAGCGGCGCCGGCGGCACCTCGAGAATGGAGCCGTCCACGCGCGTGCCCAGCGGGCGGCCGCCGGGATCGGGCGCGTTGCAGGCGGCCGCGTCGGCGTGCGAGCCGCTGGTGTTGAACGCGACGATCCACACGATGGCGATGATCACCACGAGGATCCCGGCGACGATGAGCCCGGGCAGGTGGCGGCGCCGGCGGAAGGGGCGGCCGCGCCAATCGGTGGAGTGACCGTTGGTGATCAGTGCAACCACGGCGGTGGGCCTTTCCTCGCGCCACGGGGGCGGGTGTGCGGAACGGCGGGGCAGAGCGGTCCGGCGGGCCGCCCCGCGCGGCCGCGCGCCCCGGTGCCACCACCTTAAAGGGACGGCGCCCGGGGTGCGCGGCAGCACACGCCGGGACCGCTCCGGTGAGGCCGCGGGCACACCGGTGCGCGACACGCCGGGGGCGGGCGCGGAAGAAGGCGTACGGTCGGCTATCGTCTTGCCGCCCGGACCGGCCGATCCGGGTGCCGCGTCCCCGCAGACACCGGTGGAAAAATGTGATAAAGATCACATTCGATACAGGTACGACCGGGCACAAAACGTGGTAGCTGCGCGTTATGCAGCCGAGGCGTTCGGATGCGATGGACCGAGATCACCGCAGCCGACACGAGCACCAGGCACGGCGCCGCCGTGCGGCGAGGCAGGGGAAGGAACAATGGCTACCGACTACGACGCACCCAGGCGTAGCGAGACCGACGAGGTCGGGCAGAACTCGTTGGAGGAGCTCAAGACCCGCCGGGGCGATGCGCAGGCCGCGTCCGCGGATGTCGACGACGGCGAGACGACGGAGTCCTACGAGCTGCCGGGCGCCGACCTCTCCGGCGAGGAGCTGTCGGTGCGGGTCGTGCCCAAGCAGGAGGACGAGTTCACCTGCAGCAGCTGCTTCCTCGTGCATCACCGGTCGAGGCTGGCCGAGGTGACCCCCGACGGGCAGCTGCTCTGCCGCGACTGCGCGGGCTGACGCCCCGGCGGTCCCGCGACGCACGGCCGCCCCCGCACCCCGGAGATCCGGGGCGGCGGGGGCGGCCGTCCTGTGTGCGCGTGTGCCCGGTCAGCGGCCCTCGGCGCCCGCGGCGGCGTCGGAGATGGACGACTGGGGCGCGCCGAGCGCGTCGAGCAGGCGCTGCGGGTGGCGGGTGCTCACCAGCCAATAGGGGGTGGGGTCGTCGGGATCGTCGAGGACGATCAGCGCGAGCGGGCCCACCCACGGGCGCTGGAAGACGAAGGCGGCGGGATCGAGCTGGCGGCCCATCGCGGCGCGCCGGGCGGTCGCCGGCACGGCCATGGTGCGCGAGACCACCTGGCGTGGCAGATGCGCGCGGCCGTGGATGTGCAGCTCGCCGCCGTCGCCGGCCGTGACCGTCAGCCGCGAGCGGCTGAGCCACAGGCCCAGCGCGATCGACACGGGCTGCAGGGCGACGATGAAGACCCAGGACGGCACCGAGCGGAACGCCAGGTGCAGCTCGTAGCCGACGAGCGCGGCGATGCCCGCGCCGATCAGCCACCACCACACGGGGATCCAGATGCGCTCGGAGTAGACCGGGGCGCCTTCGGCGGGGGCGGAGGAGGGGCCGGCGGGGCGTGAAGCATCAGGCACGCCACCAAGGATAGTCTGGCCGGCTGTGGCCACCGATTCCGCTGTACCCGCACACCCCCACGACCCCGCGCACCCCGACGCCGCGCCCGCCCGCCCCTCCGCGGCGATGCCGCCGCAGACGGCCGGCCCGGTGCGGCTGCGGCGGCTGGACCCGGGGCTGCCGCTGCCGCGGCGCGCGCACCCGGGCGACGCCGGGGTGGACCTGTGCGCGGCGCAGGACGTCACGATCGCCCCGGGCGAGCGCGTGGTGGTGGGCACCGGGGTGGCGGTGGCCCTGCCGTACGGCACGGTGGGGCTGGTGCACCCGCGCTCCGGCCTGGCCGCGCGCACGGGGCTCTCGATCGTCAACACCCCGGGCACCATCGACGCGGGTTACCGTGGTGAGATCAAGGTCTGCCTGATCAACCACGACAGGCGGGACGCCATCGCGATCGCGCGCGGCGACAGGATCGCCCAGCTCGTGGTGCAGCGCGTGGAGCTCGTCGATTTCGTCGAGGTCGACGAGTTGGACGCGACGTCGCGCGGGGCCGGTGGCTACGGATCGAGCGGGGGGCATGCCGCGCTCGGCGAGGTGACCCCCGCCGGGCCCGATGCCGCCGGCGAGTCGACAGAACCAGGAGCGTGAGCGTGTTCGGGCGCAAGAAGCGAGTGCAGCAGGACACGGCGGAGGAGCAGGCCGCCGCCGGCGCCGCCGGGGAGGCGCCCGCCGGTGCGAGCGCGGACCCGTCCGCCGGCGATCCCGCGAAGGCCGACGGCGCCGCTGCGGACACCGCGGCCGCGGACGACGGCGCCGC
>CAZDSL010000209.1:0-5513 GCA_964507655.1 uncultured Mycobacteriaceae bacterium
AGCACACGTCGCGGCGCCCGTGCGTGCACACCAGCGTGACGGGCGCGGTGACCGGATCACCGGGCGGCGGGCCGGACGCGGGCCCGGGCGCGGCCCACGTGAGGTCGAGGTCCAGCAGGTCCCACGGGGAGTCCACCGTCAGCTCCGCGCAGCGGGTGTGCTCCGGGTGCGACTGGGCCAGGTAGACCGTGCGCCCGGAGCCGCCCACGGCACGCCCGGGACGGCGGATGAGCATCAGCCGCACCCCGGCCGCCTCGGTGCGCTCCTGCAGCAGCGCGGTCAGTTCCGGGCCGAAGGCCGCGCCGTCGAAGATGTCGCGTCCCCACGGCGCGGGATGCTCCAGACACACCCAGCCGCCGACGCGTGTGGCGGTGCCGATCAGCGGCTCATCGAGCGCGGAGATCTGCGAGCAGCGGATCGGGGCCCCGGCGGGCCCGTCGGTCGCGGGGGCCGTCACAGGAAGCACTGCCCTTCGCCGCGGTAGGTGTGCGTGACCTCCGCGACCTCGCCGCCGCGCACCAGATGGACCTCGTTGAAGTGCTCGAACAGTTCTCCGGACTTGGCGTGCCGCAGCCACACCCGGTCGCCGAAGCGCAGCGCGCCCGCGCCGTGCAGCGGGGTCTGCACCTCGCCGGCGCCCTCGTCCTTGTCGAACGAGAGCCCCTCCGGCAGCGCAGGTTCCGGGGAGCGGTCCGGCCCCGGCGCGCCGGAGGCGATGTAGCCGCCGCCGAGGATCGTGGCGACGGTGGGCAGGGGCTTGCGCACCACCGGCATCGCGTAGGCGGTGGCGGGCTCCAGATCCAGCGAGCGGTAGCGGTCGAACAGCATCGGGTCGAACAACCCGGATCCGGCGGAGAGTTCGGTGACGGCGCCGACTGCGGCGGTGCGCTGCAGGCTGCCGGAGCCGCCGCCGTTGACCAGTTCCAGCGGCGCGGAGCCGTGCTCGGCCAACGTGTCTTCAATGGCCGCGAGCACCTGCGGAAGCCGCCGTCCGATCTCCCGCAGCGATGCGGCCTGCATGCCGCGCACCGCAGCCTGCCGCAGTGGGCGGCCCGGGACGATGTCGCCGACACCGGCGATGTGCCCCTCGTAGGCCAGCACGGAGGTGAGCTCCACGCCGGGGGTGCGGCAGGCGAGGGCGGCGAGGTCCGCGGCCTGGTCGGGCGTGCGCACGGGCGAGCGCTTGGGGCCGATCAGGGCGAGCCGCCCGCCCAGCGGCCACCAGCCGAGGTCGATCTCCAGGCACACCGGCACGGTCCGGCCCATCGCGTGCTGGGCGAGGAAACGCAGGTGCTCCGGTGAGTCGGCGAGCAGCCGTATGCGGGCGCCGGTGCGCTCGGCGGTCTCCACCACGCGTTCCACGGCGGCGCCGTCCGCAGTGGGGTAGGCCACCAGCACGTCGTCGACGCCGGAGTCCGCCAAGTGGCACGCCTCGTCGGGCGTGAACGCGAGCACTCCGCGGAAACCGGGGTGCTCGCGCAGCACGTGCGTGACGAGCTCCACGCAGCGGATGGACTTGCTCGCCACGCGGATGGGCAGGCCGCCGGCCGCGGACTCCAGGAAGCGCGCGTTGGCGTCGAGCGCGTCCAGATCGACGGCCGCGAGCGGCGGGGTGACGGCCGCGGTGGCCGCGTCCAGGCGGCGCAGGCTCGCGGCCGCACGGGGAGCGCTCCGCCGGGCCGCGAACCTGCGCAGTGCCGTCATAGTCGGTTCCCTCACTCTTCCCGGACGACGATGCCGTCGTCGTCGCTGTAGAGGACGTGGCCGGGCGTGAACTCGACGCCGCCGAAACGCACCGGCACGTCCCGGTGGCCCGCGCCGGTCTTGCCCGACTTGCGCGGGTTGGTGCCCAGCGCCTTGCACCCGATGTCGAGGGTGCCGATGATGGCCGAGTCGCGGATGGCGCCGTTGATCACCAGGCCCGACCAGCCGTTGTTCATGCCGAGGCCCGCGATCACGTCGCCCACCAGCGCGGTGTGCACGGAGGCGTCGCCGTCGATCACCAGCACGCCGCCGTCGCCCGGCTCGCCCAGGACCTTCTTGAGCAGTGCGTTGTCCTGGAAGCACGACACGGTGGTGATGCGCCCGGAGAAGCGTGAGCGGCCACCGTACTGGGTGAACTGGGTGTCGCAACTGCGCACGTCCGGGCCGATCTCGTCGACCAGGTCGGCGGTGGCGGGAACGTCGGGTAGGGCGGCTTCGGTCATGGAGTACTCCCCGTCTCGCGTCGGTGAACGCCGGGCGTGCGCCCGGACGTCTCGGACGCGTCAACTCTAAGGCTAGAGCCACCTGGACAGGCGATCAAGACAGGGGCGGGCGGCGGGGCGCGGAACTGTGCACGCAGGTCAACGCGATGCACAGGTCAACGCGAGTAGTCGCGGAACGTCAGCGCGGCGCCCAGGATGCCGACGACGAAGAGCACGACGTAGACGGGGATGCGTACGGCGGCCGCGACGTCCGCGGTGTACACGATCGCGCCCACGACCATCACGCCGATCATCATCGCCACCCCGTAGAACGGGGTGCGCTGAGGATGATCGCCGCGGGCCATGCCCCCAGTCTCCGCGCGCGCCGAGGGTCACGCCAGGAGACTCCGTCCCGCCGGCGCCCCGAGCGTCGGAGTCCCGGCCGGGCGCCGGTCCGCCGGTGTCGGTGGGGGGTGGTCGGTACGCTCCGCCTATGGCGCGCTGGTTCCACGAGTCGATCATCGACACCGGCAGGCTCCCCCTGTTCGTGCTGTTCGCGGCGTTCCTGGCGACGTTCCTGTTCATCCGGTTCAGCGTCCGGATGATCCGCGCCGAGGTCCGCTGGTGGCCCGGGAACATCACGCCGGGCGGGCTGCACGTGCACCACGTTGTCTTCGGGCTGGTGGCGATGCTCGTGGCCGGGGTGGGGTTCGTGGCGCTGGCCGACTACCACACGCCCGTCGCCCACTGCGTGTTCGCGGGGCTGTTCGGCATCGGGTCGGCGTTGGTGCTCGACGAGTTCGCGCTGGTGCTGTATCTGCGCGACGTGTACTGGGCCGAGCAGGGCAGGCTGTCGGTGGACGCGGTGTTCGTGGCCGTCGCCGTGATCGCGCTGCTCACATTGGGCCTGCACCCGTTCGGCATCGGCGACGGCGACTACGCCGGTGACCAGGGCCTCGTCGACTACGCGGTCAGCACGGCGGCGATCGTCGTCGCGGTGATCCTCACGGTGATCACCATGCTCAAAGGCAAGTTCTGGACCGGTCTGCTCGGGCCGTTCCTCCCCGTCCTGGTGGTGGTGGGCGCGCTGCGCCTGGCCAGGCCCGGCTCGCCGTGGGCGCGGTGGCGGTACCGCACGCGCCCGCGGCGCATGGCCCGGGCGCAACAGCGGGAGGCGCGCTACCGTGAGCCCGTCGTGCGGGCCAAGATCGCCGTGCAGGAGGCGGTGGGAGGCAGCGTCGGGATGCCGCCCGCGCAGGAGCCGCCGGCGCCGGGGCCGACCTCGCCGGCCCACGACGGTCCGCCCGCCGGGCGCCGGTCCGTCCACAGCCGCGTCGCCACCGCGATCGAGTGGAGACAGACGCGCCGACGGCTGCGGGCGGTCCCGCTGTGGCGGGTCCCGGCGGTCCTCGTCGCGCTGGCGGTCGTACTCGGCCTGGTGCTTGCGGCGGTGGACGATTCCGTCGCGGGGCAAGGCGGCGTGGGCATCGACGGCCTCGACGCCGGCGCCACCGCCACCATGCTCAGCGTGATCGCCGGTGGGATGATCACGCTGAGCGGCCTGGTGTTCACCGCGCTCACGCTGGCCATGCAGTTCGGCGCATCGCAGCTGTCCGTGCGGGTGGTGCCCATGCTGCAGCAGGCGCGGATCCTGCGGTGGTCCATCGGGGTCTTCCTGGCCACCTTCGTGTTCGCGCTCATCATCGCCCTCGACCTCGCGGTCGGCGGATCGCAGCGGGTGCCGCTGGTCTCGACGACGGTGGGACTGGTGCTCACCCTGCTCAGCACGGGCCTGTTCATCGGTCTCGTCGCGCGGGTGGCGCACGTGCTCAATCCGACGCGGTTGCCGGCCGAGGTTGCGCGGCAGGGCCGTTCGGCGATCCAGCGCACCTATCCGGACGGGCCGCCGCGGAGCGGATGTGACGACGGGGACCGCGGCGCGGGCGACCGCGCCGACGGGGACGACGGGGACGACGGGGCCGCCGCCGGCGCGGCGCAGGTGATCCCTCTGCGCAACCCGGACCCCGCCGGGCAGGTGATGCTGGCGGTGCACGGCGAGAAAATCGGCCGACTGGCGCGGCGCTGGGGCGTACGGGTCACGGTGGTGCCCGCCATCGGGCAGTTCGTCACCGAGGGGGCGCCCCTGTTCCTCATCCACGGCCCGATGACCCGGGTGCGTGCCGACGTCCTCGCCCGGTACGTGATCTTCGGCGACACCCACAGCCCCGCGGCGAGCCCCGCCGCCGCGCTGCAGTCCCTCGCGGACGTCGCGCTCAAGGCGCTCTCCCCGGCCGTCAACGATCCTTCCCGGGCGGTGCAGTCCTTCGACTACATCGAAGACCTTCTGGCCCAGCTCGCGCGGAGGATGCCGGACGCCGGAGACGGCCGCGGCGCGGGGCGGCTGCATGGTTCGCGGCTGACCTGGGAGGACTACGTCTCGGTGGCGGTAGACGAGATCCGGCACTTCAGCGGGGAGTCGCTGATGGTGCAGCGCCGACTGCGTGCGGTGCTCACCGGACTGCTCGAGCAGTGTCCGGAGCGGCTGCGCGGGCCGCTGCGCGAGCGGATCGACGTGCTCGATGCCGCGGTCCGCCGGGGCATGCCCGATCCGCTCGACGTGCGGCTGGCCCGGATCCCCGATCCGCTCGGCCTCGGGTCCCGCCGCGACGACCGCGGCTGAGCCCGGCGCAGACCTGCGCGGATCGCGGCGCCGGGGTGCGTCATCCGCTGCGGGGGGACGTCAGCAGCGCCAGCAGCCTGTCGCGGGCCTCGTGGGTGACCGCACTCGCCCACAGTGCGTACACCGGGGCGTAGACGGGCGGCACCACGTCGAGGACCCGGACCCGGCCGTCGACCGTGGGTCCGGCGGGCCGGGTCACGAAGGCCGCGTGTCCGGCGCGCACCACCGCCGTGATCGGGGGCGTGCCCTGCACCGGGCTGCGCTCGACCCGCGGCTCGAAGCCCGCCCGGCGGCAGTGTTCCAGCAGCAGGTCGGTGTAACCGGAGCTGCCGGGGGCGCCCCAGACGACGAGCACCGTGTCCCGCAGCTCCGGAAGCCCGATCTCGTCGCGGCCGGCCAGGGGATGATCGCTCGGGACGGCCACGCGCAGCCGGTGGCGAGTGAGCAGCACGCGGTCCAGCCCCGGCCCGGGCGGCATGTTCCGGCACAGGCCCAGGTCCGTGGCGCCGTCGCGCAACTGTGCGGCGAGCTCCGCGGGGTAGCGCTGGTCGACGACCGCGACGAGGCCGGGGTCTGCGATGCGTGCGGGCGCGAGCAGGTCGCCCACCTCGTCGCCGGTCACGGCCGGGGTGTGCCCGATGCGCAGC
>CAZDSL010000210.1:0-5511 GCA_964507655.1 uncultured Mycobacteriaceae bacterium
CGAGTGCGCCCGGTGCGCCGCGCCGGGGCCGCACCGCGCCTTCCACGTGGCGGCGGGGGGCGCGGTGTGCGTGCACTGCCGCCCGCCCGGCGCCGCCACGCCCGGCGAGGGGGTGCTCGATCACATGGCCGCGCTCGAGCACGGCGCCTGGGCGGCGGCCGAGGCGGCGCCCCCGCAGGTGCGGGCGCAGGCCTCGGGGCTGGTCGCGGCGCATCTGCAGTGGCACCTGGAGCGCAAGCTGCGCACGCTGGAGATGATCGAGCGGGCGGCGGCGCGCCCGGACGGCGCCGGGCCGGGGATGCGCGCCGAGCCCGGGGCAGGGCAGGATGAGTCGCGTGATCCAGCGACGACGAACCCGGCGCTCGGCGGCTGAGGCCCCCGCGGCCGGCGGTCGGGTGCCGCGCCCGCCCGCCCCGCACCCGTCCGGCGCCACCCCGCCCGAGATCCCGCCTGAGCTGGTGCCCCGGCACGTGGCGCTGGTGATGGACGGCAACGGCCGCTGGGCGCAGGAGCGCGGCCTGCCCCGCACCGCGGGCCACGAGCGCGGCGAGGCGGTGCTCATGGACACGGTCTGCGGCTGCATCGAGATGGGCGTGGAGCACCTCTCGGCGTACGCGTTCTCCACCGAGAACTGGAAGCGCAGCCCCGAGGAGGTGCGCTTCCTCATGGGCTTCAACCGCGACGTCATCCGCCGCCGGCGCGACGAGATGCACGAGATGGGCGTGCGGGTGCGCTGGGCGGGGCGGCGCCCGCGGCTGTGGCGCTCGGTGATCACCGAGCTGGAGGCGGCCGAGGAGCTGACCAAGGACAACACCGTCATGACGCTGACGATGTGCGTCAACTACGGCGGGCGGGCCGAGATCGCCGACGCGGCGAGGGCGATCGCCCGGGAGGCCGCGGCCGGCCGGCTCGATCCCGAGAAGATCACCGAGGCGTCCTTCGCCCGGTACCTCGACGAGCCCGACATGCCCGACGTCGACCTCTTCCTCCGTCCCTCGGGCGAGCTGCGCACCTCGAATTTCCTGATCTGGCAGGCCGCCTACGCGGAGCTGGTGTTCCAGGACACGCTCTTCCCCGACTTCGACCGCCGCGACCTGTGGGCGGCGTGCCTCGAGTACGCGCGGCGCGACCGTCGCTTCGGCGGGGTCAAGTGAGCGCGGCACGCGGGGCCGACCCGGTCGCGCGCCTGCGCGGCCGGGTGGCGCAGGCGCTCACGGCGCTGGCCGACGACGGCGAGGTGCAGTCTCCGGGCCGCGGCTCCAACGGCGACGGCGCGGTGAGCCTGCACTACGGCGGCGCGCCGTGCGCCGTGCACGTGGCCGCCATCGCCGACGGGCTGGTGATGGTGTCGATGACGTGCGTGGTGGGGTGGGACCTGCCCGCCGGCCCGGGCCTCGACGCGGGGCTGGCGGCGGCGCGCGAGGCGGTGCAGTTCGGTGCGCTGCGCGCGGTGCACCGCGGCGACGAGGCCGATGTGGTGCTGCAGTACCCGTTCCCCGCCACCGGGCTGGACGACGCGGCGCTGCGCACCATGCTCACGCTGGTGCTCGGCGGCGCGTCCGAGGCGCGCTCCGTGCTCGCCGCGCACGTGGGCTGAATCCGCGACGCGCCCGCGGGCATCGGCGCGGCTCCGGCGCGGATGTGATGGACTGTGCAGCGGAACGGACGGGGATCCGGCGCAGGGGGTGGCGACGATGCACAGGGAACTCGGCGACGTGGCGCAGGAGGTGTCCACGGGGTCGCTGCCCGCTCCCGCGCGCATCGACGCCCTGGTCGAGGCCGCCCATCGGCGCTACCGCCCGCTGGCCGACGGCGCGGTGGCCGACTACATCCCCGAGCTCGCCGAGGCAAACCCGGCACTGTTCGCGGTGGCCGTCACCGAGGTGGACGGCGATGTGCACGAGGCCGGCGACGCGGCCGCCGGGTTCACGGTGCAGTCCATCTCCAAGGCGTTCGTCTACGCGCTGGCCTGCGAGGCGCACGGCCACGTGGCGCTGCGCGAGCGGGTCGGGGTGGACAACACGGGGCTGCCGTTCAACTCGGTGATCGCCCTCGAGCTGGGGGACGGGCACCCGCGCAACCCCATGGTCAACGCGGGGGCGCTGGCCACCACGGCACTCGTGCCGGGCGCCACGCCCGCCGAGCAGTGGGAGAACGTCCGCGGCGGGCTGTCGCGCTTCGCCGGCCGCCCGCTCGAGCTCGACGGCCGCGTGTACCGCTCCGAGATGCTCACCAACCACCGCAACCGCGCCCTCGCGCAGCTGCTCGAAAGCTACGGCCGCATCGACGTCGACCCGCTCGCGCTGGTCGACACGTACACCCGCCAGTGCGCGCTGCGCGTCACCGCGCACGACCTCGCGATCATGGGCGCGACCCTCGCCGACGGCGGCGTCAACCCCGTCACCGGCGAGCGCGTCGTGTCGGCCCAGGTGTGCCGCGACACGCTCGCCGTGCTCGCCGCCACCGGGATGTACGAGCGCTCGGGCGGCTGGCTGTTCGAGGTGGGGCTGCCGGCCAAGTCGGGCGTCGCCGGCGGCATCGTCGCGATCGCGCCCGGCAAGGGCGCCATCGGCACGTACTCGCCGCCGCTCGACCCGGCGGGCAACAGCGTGCGCGGCCAGCGCGCCACCGCCTACCTCTCCCGGGCCCTCGGCCTCAACATCTTCGCCTCGGCCGTGGCGCCGCGCGCCCACGGCGCGCCCGCGCCCGGCCCGGGCGAGCCGCACACCCACCAGGAGGACCGACCCGCATGACAGTGGACGCCACCACCCGCATCGAGGACACCGCACGCGCCCCGTGGACGCCGATGATCGGCCTGTTCCTGGCGCAGATGCTCATGTCGTTCAACGTGGCGGTCCTGCCCGTGTCGCTGGGCGGCATGGTCGACTCGTTCGGCGCCTCGCCCACCACAGTGGCGGGCACCATCGTCGTCTACGGCCTCGTCGTGGCCGCGCTGGTGATGGTGGGCGCCAAGATCGGGCAGAAGCTGGGCTGGCTGCGCGTCTTCCGCGCCGTGGTCGTGCTCTTCGCCGTGTCCTCGGTGGTGATGCTCGTCGCGCCCAACGTGGGCTGGGCCATCACGGGGCAGGGCCTGGCCGGCGCCTCGGCGGCGATCATCGTGCCGGCGCTGGTGGCGCTCATCGCCGAGAACTACCGCGGCGATCAGCAGGCCACGGCGGTGGGGTCGCTGGGGTCGGCCCGGGCGCTGTCGGGCGTGAGCGCCTTCCTCATCGGCGGCGGGCTCGCCAGCACCGTCGGCTGGCGCCCGTCGTTCGCCATCGTGCTCGGCATCGCCGTCGTCGTGTTCCTGCTCAGCTTCACCCTGCGCGGCGACGAGGGCGACGCCGGCATCGACATCGACTTCGTGGCCGCGGTGCTCATCGGCGCCGCGATCGTGCTCATGACCGTGGGCTTCCAGAACCTCAACTCGTGGGGCGTGTGGTTCGCCTCGCCCGACGCGCCGGTCGACATCGTCGGCGTCTCGCCCGCGCCGCTGCTGGTGGTGATCGGCCTGGTGGTGGGCCAGGGGTTCTTCGTGTGGACGCGGGCCCGCGTGCGCGCCGGCAGGACGCCGCTGGTGGACTTGTCGGTGCTGGGCTCCTCGCGCGAGCGGGCCGCCGTGTACGCCATGTTCATCGTGGTCGCCATGGAGGCGGCGCTCAACTTCACCGTGCCGCTGTACATCCAGATCGTGCAGGGCCGCAGCGCGTTCGACACGTCGCTGGCGATGCTGCCGTTCAACCTCACTGTGTTCATCACGGCCACCCTCATCGTCCGGTTCTACAAGCGGTTCAGCCCCCGCGCCATCGGCACGGTCTCGTTCGTGCTCACCACGGTGGCGCTGGTGTGGCTGGCCTACGTGGTGAGCAACAACTGGGAGACGGTGCCCACCATCATCGGGCTGATCGTGTTCGGCCTGGGGCAGGGCGCGCTCGTCACGCTGGTGTTCAACGTGCTCGTCACCAGCGCCCCCAAGGAGCTCGCCGGCGACGTCGGCTCCATCCGCGGCACCACGCAGAACCTCGCCTCGGCCGTGGGCACCGCCGTCATGGGCGCCATCCTGGTCTCGCTGCTGTCGCTGGGCGTGGGCGCCGCGGTGGCGCACCAGACGTCGGTGCCCGGCTCGCTGGTGGCGCAGGTGGACCTCGACCAGGTCGACTTCGTGCGCAACGACCAGCTGCGCGAGCACCTCGCCGCCACCACCGACGCCACGCCGGAGCAGATCGACCGCGCCGTCGAGGTCAACGAGGACGTGCGCCTGCGCACCCTCAAGTACGGGCTGCTCGTCCTCGCGCTCATCAGCGCCACGGCGATCCTGCCCGCCGCGCGCCTGCCCCGGTACCGGCCCCACGAGATCCCCGACCCCTCGCCGCAGCGGGGGTGACGCCGGCTCAGCCGCCCGCGCTGCAGCGGGCGCAGAGCCCGAAGATCTCCACGGTGTGCCGCGGGTCGGTGAAGCCGTTGTCCGCGGCCGTGGAGCGGGCCCACGCCTCGACGGCCGGGCCGTCCACCTCCACGGTGTGGCCGCAGCGGCGGCACACCAGGTGATGGTGGTGCCCGGTCGAGCACCGGCGGTAGAGCGCCTCGCCGGAGTCGGTGCGCAGCACGTCGACCTCGTCGGAGTCGGCGAGCGACTGGAGCGTGCGGTAGACGGTGGTGAGCGAGATGGCGTCGCCGCGGCGGCGGAGCTCGTCGTGCAGCTCCTGCGCCGAGCGGAACTCGGTGACGTCGTCGAGCATCGCGGCGATGGCGCTGCGCTGGCGGGTGGCGCGCACGCCGACGGCGGGGCGGCGGGGCGCGCTCACCGGGCACCGCCGGGCTCGAGGCACTCGCGGGCGTGGGCCAAAGCGTCGCCGGCGATGTGGGCGAGGTGCTCGTCGACGAGGTGGTAGCGCACCTCGCGGCCGGCCCGCTCGCCGCGCACCACGCCGGCCGTCTTGAGCACGCGCAGGTGCTGGCTGATCAGCGGCTGGGGGAGCCCGAGCGTGTCGACCAGGTCGTGCACGCAGCAATCGTGCGACTGCAGCTGCAGGACGATGGCCATGCGGGCGGGGGCCGAGAGCGCGCGCAGCAGCGCGCCGGCGGCATCGAGCACCTCGCGCGGGGGCACCGGGGGATGGGCGGCCGCGCGATGGCCGGCGGCGCCGAGATCGGCGGTGGTCATGGAAATCATTTTCATATGCAAAACCGCGCATGTCAATGCGCCCGGCCCGTCCGCGGGGCCGCGGCGGGGCGCTGTGCCGCGGCGCATACGCGGCGCGGGCGGTCCCCGTGGTATGCGGATCACCCGATAGGCTGGACCGGAATGTCGGCAACGTCCGCCCCGCGGACCTCGTGACTGGAGTGCACCCCAATTGGCAGGCAAGCCCAACCGCATCGACACCGTCGTCAACCTGGCCAAGCGCCGCGGGCTCGTGTTCCCGTGCGGCGAGATCTACGGCGGCACCCGCTCTGCCTGGGACTACGGCCCGCTGGGCGTGGAGCTCAAGGAGAACATCAAGCGCCAGTGGT
>CAZDSL010000211.1:0-5499 GCA_964507655.1 uncultured Mycobacteriaceae bacterium
AGGGCGAGATGGGCGACAGCCACGTGGGTCTGCAGGCGCGGCTGATGAGCCAGGCCCTGCGCAAGATGACGGGCGCGCTCAACAACTCCGGCACCACGGCGATCTTCATCAACCAGCTGCGCGAGAAGATCGGCGTCATGTTCGGCTCGCCGGAGACCACCACCGGCGGCAAAGCCCTCAAGTTCTACGCCTCGGTGCGCATCGACGTGCGCCGCATCGAGACGCTCAAGGACGGCGGCGACGCGGTGGGCAACCGCACCCGCGCCAAGATCGTCAAGAACAAGGTGGCGCCGCCGTTCAAGCAGGCCGAGTTCGACATCCTCTACGGCCGCGGCATCAGCAAGGAGGGCTCGCTGATCGACATGGGCGTCGAGCAGGGCTTCATCCGCAAGTCGGGCTCCTGGTACACCTACGAGGGCGAGCAGCTGGGCCAGGGCAAGGAGAACGCCCGCAAGTTCCTGCTCGAGAACACCGACATCCGCGACGAGGTCGAGAAGAAGATCAAGGAGAAGCTCGGCATCGGAGCGGTGCTCACCGACGAGGACGACGAGGCGGCGGCGCCGGTTGAATTCTGATCCGTCCGCCGGCGGGGCGCAGCGCCGCTCCCGCCGGCGGGAGCCGGACGACGAGCGCGGCAAGGCCTACGACGCCGCGCTCCGGCTGCTGGCGGCCCGCGCGCGCAGCCGCAGCGAGCTTTCCGGCAGGCTCGAGCGCAAGGGCTTCGCGCCCGAGGTGGTGCGGCCGCTGCTCGACGATCTCGAACGCGCCGGTCTCCTCGACGATGCCGACTTCGCCGCCCAATGGGTGTACTTCCGGCATCGCGACGGCGCCCGCTCGCGTCGCGCGCTGCACGCCGAGCTGCGCCGCAAGGGCGTCGACGCCGAGGTGATCTCCGAGGCGCTCACCACCATCACCGACGAGGACGAGCGCGCCCGCGCCGCCGAGCTGGTGCGCCGCACCCTGGGGCGGAGGCGCCCCGTGGACGACGGCGACGAGGACGCCCGCCGGCGCGCCCAGCGCCGCCTCGTCGGCATGCTCGCGCGCAAGGGCTACGGGGCGGAACTCGCCTACTCCGTGGTCGCCCAGGAGTGGGCGGCCGCCGTCGAGGACGCCGGCCGGGCCTGACCGCCCCGCCCGCCGCAGCGTAGGGCCGTCAGCGGCGCGGAGCCTGCGGCGAGGCGGTGAAATCGTCCACGCCCGGCGCCCCGTCGAACATGTCGGCGTCGAGGGCCGCCACCGGCGCGGTGCGGCTGCCCCGGGTGCCGCGGGTGCGCAGCCGCCGCTCGAGCCACGTGGCGAGGGTGGTGAGGGCGAAGTTGATGACCACCATGATGATGCCCACGACGATCAGCGCGGCGAAGAAGTTGCGGTAGTACGACGCCGCCTGCTGGCCGGAGCGGATGAGCTCGATGAAGCCGATCTGATAGCCCAGCGCCGAATCCTTCAGCGCGATCACCATCTGCGAGACCAGCGCCGGCAGCATCGCCGTCACCGCCTGCGGCAGCTGCACCAGGCGCATCGACTGGCTCTTGCGCAGGCCCAGCGAGGCGGCCGCCTCCGCCTGCCCGCGCGGCAGCGAGAGGATGCCGGCGCGCAGGATCTCGGCGATCACCGAGCCGTTGTACAGCGTCAGGCCCACCACCACGGCCGCGAGCGGGAGCTCCGAGGACGGGAAGACGCCGTAGAACGCGAACACCTGGTACGCGAAGATCATCATGATCAGCACCGGGATCGCCCGGAACACCTCGACGATCGTCGCGCACACCCAGCGCACCGGCCGGTGGTCGGAGAGCCGGCCGATGCCGAGGACCGCGCCCAGCACCAGGGCGAACACGATCGACAGCGCCGCGGCCAGCAGTGTGCCCTTGAGGCCGGGGAGCAGGTAGGTGGTCCACGTGAAGTGATCGAAGAACGGGCTCCAGTTGCGCCACTCGAACTGGCCGTTGTCGGCCAGGATGCTCACGGCGAGCGCGATGAGCCCCGCCACGATGAGCACGAACAGCACGGCCACCGCGCGGTAGCGGACCTTGGCCTTGGGGCCGGGGACGTCGTAGAGGACGCTCGACTCGGCGCTCATCGCTTCACCGCCAGTCTCTTGCTCGCGTAGCCGAACAGGAACCCGATCGGCAGGGTCAGGATCATGAAGCCCACGGCGAAGACGCCGAACACGGTGAACAGCTGGTCGGACTCGTTCTCGATCATCTCCTTCATCAACAGCGCGGCCTCGGCGACGCCGATGGCCGAGGCGATGGTGGTGTTCTTCACCAGCGCGATGAGCACGCTGCCCAGCGGGGCGATCACCGAGCGGAACGCCTGCGGCAGGACGATGAGCGTGAGCGTCTGCCGGAACCCGAGCCCCAGCGAGCGCGCCGCCTCGGCCTGGCCCAACGGCACCGTGTTGATGCCCGAGCGCAGGGATTCGCACACGAACGACGAGGTGTAGAGGACGAAGCCCAGCACGGCCAGCCAGAAGCTGTTGTCACGGATGAAGGTGGGCGAGTCCTCGCTGGTGAAGTGGATGCCCAGGTTCTGGTACAGCCCCACCGAGCAGAACACGATGATGAGCGTCAGCGGCGTGTTGCGGAACAGGTTGACGTACCACGTGCCCGCCACCCGCAGCACGGGCACGGGCGAGACGCGCATCCCGGCGAGGATCGTGCCCCAGATCGTGGCGCCGATCGCGGACCAGAATGTCAGCTGGATCGTCACCCAGAACGCGTGGAGCATCGCGTCGCCGTAGGTGTCGAACAGGGAGTTCATCGGAGGTCACCTCCCGGTGCGGTCGAGGCGGCCATCAGTAGCGGTTCACCTGGGGCGGATCGGGCAGGGGGAATCCGGACCTGCCCATGGTCTTCTCCAGGGCGGCCTTCCAGGCGCCCGTGTCGATCATGTCCTCGATGGCGTCGTTGATCTGGTCGCGCGCCTCGTCCTGGCCCTTGGCGAGCCCCACGCCGTACTTCTCGGTGGTGAACGGCTCGCCCGCCAGCTTGAACTCGCCCGGGTACTGGGCCGCGTACCCGGCGAGGATGATGTCGTCGGTGGTGAGCGCATCGACCTTGCCCCGGGAGAGGGCCTCGACGCACGACGAGTAGCTGTCGAACTGCTGCAGCTGCACGCCCGGGTACATCTCCTTGACGTTCTGCGCCGAGGTGGAGCCGGCGACGGAGCACAGCTTCTTGCCGTTCTCGAGCGATTCGGGACCGGTGATGCCGGTCTCGTCGGCGCGCACCAGCAGCGATTGGCCGGCGATGTAGTACGGCCCCGCGAAGTCGACGGCGCGCAGCCGCGACTCCGAGATCGAGTAGGTGGCCACGATGTAGTCGACCTCGCCGTTCTTGATCAGCGTCTCGCGCTGCGGCGAGGGCGCCTCCTTCCACGTGATGTGGTCGTCGGGCACGCCCAGATAGTTCGCGATGTACTTCGCGACCTCGATGTCGAAGCCCGTCATGGTCTTGTCGGGCTCGCGCAGGCCCAGGCCGGGCTGGTCGAACTTGACGCCGATGGTCAGATGGCCGTCGGCGGCGCTGGCGAGCGGGTCGCGCGGCTCGGAGCTGCCGCAGCCGGCGAGCGTGCCGAACAGCAGCGCGGCGACCACCGCCGCCAGGACGGCGAGGGGCCGTGGTCGGCGGCGTCGGGGGGTGGTGTGCATCGTGGTGGCCTCTCATGCCCGGCGTGGCCGGGGATCGTCCTCTCGCGTCGGGGTCCGTGCGCCCGGGGCGGGCGGGGGCGGTCAGTTCCCGTGGATCTTGCTGAGGAAGTCGCGGGCGCGGTCGGTCTGCGGCGAGTCGAAGAACTCGTCGGGGGTGGAGTCTTCGACGATGGCGCCGTCGGACATGAAGATGACGCGGTCGGCCGCCTTGCGCGCGAAGCCCATCTCGTGGGTGACGACGATCATCGTCATGCCGCCCTGGGCCAGTTCGATCATCACCTCGAGCACCTCGTTGACCATCTCCGGGTCGAGCGCCGAGGTGGGCTCGTCGAACAGCATCACCTTGGGATCCATGGCCAGCGAGCGGGCGATGGCCACGCGCTGCTGCTGGCCGCCCGAGAGCTGTGCGGGGTACTTGTCGGCCTGGTTGTCGACGCCGACGCGCGCCAGCAGCTCGTGCGCCCGGGTGCGGGCGGCGGACTTGTCGACGCCGCGCACCTTGGTGGGGCCGAGCATCACGTTCTGCAGCACCGTCCTGTGCGCGAAGAGGTTGAACTGCTGGAACACCATGCCGACGTCGGAGCGCAGGCGGGCCAGCGCGCGTCCCTCGCTGGGCAGCTCGGTGCCGTCGATGCGGATGCTGCCCGAGTCGATGGTCTCGAGCCGGTTGATCGTGCGGCACAGCGTGGACTTGCCGGATCCGGACGGGCCCAGCAGCACCACGACCTGCCCGGAGGGGACCTGGAGGTTGATGTCGCGGAGCACATGCAGGTCGCCGAAGTGCTTGTCGACGGATCGGATGTCGATCATCGGCGTGGCGGCCACTGGCCCGGTGGAGCCGGTGGCCGGATCGGTCGTCGTCATGGACATTTACACTAGATCCTGTCGGCCGATTGCGGGGGAACCGGCCGGTGGTCCGCCGTGCGGGGCGGAGGCCGCGCGCCGCGGCCGGCGGCACGCGGCGTCCGGGCGCCCCGCAGGCGCGGCGCCGCACCGATGCGCAGCACACGAATCGAGGAAGCACGGGTCATGTCCGACGGGTCCATCGCACAGCAGCAGCCGGCGGCGCAGGCGGCCACGGGCGCCCGCACCTACGAGATCCGCACCTACGGATGCCAGATGAACGTGCACGATTCGGAGCGCCTCGCCGGCCTGCTCGAGGACGCCGGATACGTGCGCTCCGAGGGGGCCGGTACGGCGGACCTGGTCGTGTTCAACACCTGTGCGGTGCGCGAGAACGCCGACAACAAGCTCTACGGCAACCTCGGGCACCTGCGCCCCGTCAAGGACGCCCACCCTGGCATGCAGATCGCCGTGGGCGGCTGCCTGGCGCAGAAGGACCGCGGCATCGTCGTCGAGCGGGCGCCGTGGGTCGACGTGGTCTTCGGCACGCACAACATCGGCTCGCTGCCCGCGCTGCTGGAGCGGGCGCGGCACAACAAGCGCGCCGAGGTGGAGATCCGCGAGTCGCTCGAGGCCTTCCCGTCCACGCTGCCCGCGCGCCGCGATTCCCCCTATTCGGGGTGGGTGTCGATCTCCGTCGGCTGCAACAACACGTGCACGTTCTGCATCGTGCCCACCCTCCGCGGCAAGGAGATCGACCGCCGCCCCGGCGACATCCTCGCCGAGGTGCGGGCGCTGGTCGATCAGGGCGTCCAGGAGGTGACGCTCCTCGGGCAGAACGTCAACGCCTACGGCGCGTCCTTCGCCGACCCGGCCATGCCGCGCGACCGCGGCGCGTTCGCGTCGCTGCTGCGCGCGTGCGGCACCGTCGAGGGGCTCGAGCGGGTGCGCTTCACCTCGCCGCACCCCGCGGCGTTCACCGACGACGTCATCGCGGGGATGGCCGA
>CAZDSL010000212.1:0-5488 GCA_964507655.1 uncultured Mycobacteriaceae bacterium
CGCGGCGCCGGCAGCGCCAGGATCACCGCGTCGGCCCCGGCCGCGCCGGGAGCACCGTCGCCCCCGCGCAAGGCCAGGCGCCACCGCCCGTCCTCCCGCGCGAGCCCCGTCACCGTGGTGTGCAGGTGCAGGGCGGGCGACGCGGCGGCCGCCAGGGCGTCGACGAGCCGCCCGTACCCGCCGCGCAGCGCGCCGAACACGGGGCCGGGCCGCGCCGTGGCCTGGGCGGATTCGAGCGCGGCGGCGACGGCGGCGCGCAGGCTCGCGGCGCCCGCGTCGAGGGCCGCGGCGAGCCCGGGCAGCGCCGCGCGCACGCCGATGCCGCCCGCCGAGCCGGAATACACGCCGCCCAGCAGCGGGTCGACGCAGCGGCGCACGGCCTGGGGCCTGGAGCTCACCGCGACCCCCTCCCCCACCGTGGAGTCCGAGCCGGGCGCCCTGGCCTGCGGCGCGGCGTCGCGCCCCAGCGCCTCCGCCCCGCCGTCGCCCAGCAGCCCCGTGGCCGCCGGGTCGGCGGGGATGCCCATGAGCGTGCCGGCGGGCACGGGGTGCAGGCGCCCGCCCGCGCGCAGGCGCGGCGAGCGCCCGGACGGGTGCACCATCTCGCCGGCCAGCCCCAGCTCGGCGAGCAGCGCCGGGATCTCGGGCCGCCGGGCCAGGAACGCCTCGGCGCCCACGTCCAGCGCGGCGCCGCCCACCCGGACGGTGCGCAGCTTGCCGCCGAGGCGCCCCGACCCCTCGTACAGGTCCACGGCCGCCCCGGGGCCGAGCAGCGTGCGCAGGCGGTGCGCCGCCGTCAGTCCGGTGATGCCGCCGCCGACGACGGCGATGCGCGGGGCGCCCGCCTGCGCGGCCGTCACTGCTCGTGCACCCAGGCGACGAGCCGGGTGAGGGCGTCGGGGTCGGTGTCGGGCAGCACGCCGTGGCCCAGGTTGACGATGTGCCCGGAGGCCCCCTCGCGCACCGCGCGTTCGCCCGCCTCGATCGTCTCGAGGGCCTTCGTCCGCACGGTGGCCTCGTCGGCGAAGAGGACGGCCGGGTCGAGATTGCCCTGCAGCGCACGCCCCGGCCCGATACGGCGCGCCGCCTCGTCGAGGGGCACCCGCCAGTCGACGCCCATCACGTCGGCGCCGGCGTCGGCCATCTCGGCCAGCAGCTCGCCGGTGCCCACACCGAAGTGGATGCGCGGCACGCCGGCGTCGGCGACCTCGGCGAACACCCGCTCGGTGTGCGGCTTGACGTAGCGCACGTAGTCGTCGCGCGAGAGCGCGCCCGCCCACGAGTCGAACAGCTGCAGCGCGTCGGCGCCGGCGCCGAGCTGCGCCCGCAGGAAGGTGATGGTGTTGTCGGCCAGCAGGCCCATCAGCGCGTGCCACGTTTCGGGCGCGCCGTACATGAGCGCCTTGGTGTGCTCGTGGTTGCGGCTGGGCCCGCCCTCGACGAGGTAGGAGGCCAGCGTGAAGGGGGCGCCGGCGAAGCCGATCAGCGGCACCTCGCCCAGCTCGCGCACCAGCAGGCGCACCGTCTCGGCCACCGGCTCCACCTGCTCGGGCGCCAGCCGCGGCAGCGCGTCCACCGCCTCCGCCGTGCGCACCGCGCTCGCCATCACGGGGCCGCGGCCGGCGACGATGTCGAGGTCGACGCCCGCGGCCTTGAGCGGCACGACGATGTCGGAGAACAGCACCGCGCCGTCGACATCGTGGCGGCGCACCGGCTGCAGCGTGATCTCGCAGGCCAGGTCGGGGGTGAAGCAGGATTCGAGCATGCCGATGCCCTCGCGCACCCTGCGGTACTCGGGCAGCGAACGCCCGGCCTGGCGCATGAACCACACCGGGCGCCGCGACGGGGTGCGTCCCTGGGCGGCGGCGATCAGCGGGGCGTCCGTCAGGTCGCGCCGGGGCGTCGGCGCGGCCGCCGGGGGCGTGGAGGGATCGGGATGCTGGGCCATGTCACCTATCGTCTCTCGGTCTCGGCGGCGTGGGGCCCGCCGGCGCACCGGGGCGCCGCGCCGGGGTGCGCCGTCCGCCGGGCGGCGCACACCGCCAGCGTGCCATGCCCGGCCCGGCCGCCGCCCGGCGCGCCTCCTCGCCATGCGCCTGCAACAGGTTTAGCGTCCGGGGTGTGATGACTTCCGGACTGCAGGCGGAACCCGCGGTCTTCCGTGTCGCCGTCGACGCGATGAACTCCGCATCGGTACGCCCCGAGATCGCACTCGGCCCCATCCGCCCCCCGCAGCGCCTGGCGCCGCACAGTTACGCGGTGGGCGCGGAGGTCCGCCACGACGAGTCGCAGCCGGTGCCCGAGCAGTCCGAGGGCGACGCGTTCGGCCGCCTCATCCTGTT
Organism: uncultured Mycobacteriaceae bacterium; assembly: GCA_964507655.1. GTDB lineage: Bacteria > Actinomycetota > Actinomycetes > Mycobacteriales > Mycobacteriaceae > Tomitella. The sequence continues at coordinate 2,343 of CAZDSL010000212.1, forward strand.
GTACGACCCGCACGGCGACGACGCATGGAACGGCACGTTCCGCCTGGTCGCCTACATGCAGGCCGATCTCGACTCCGCCGTCGCCGCCGACCCTCTGCTGCCCGAGGTGGCGTGGAGCTGGCTGCGCGAGGCGCTCGAGCAGCGCGGCGTCGAGATCACCGCGCTCGGCGGCACCGTCACCGCCACCACCTCGGTGCGCTACGGCGACATCGCCGGCCCGCCGCGCGCCCACCAGCTCGAGATGCGCGCCTCGTGGACGCCGGCCGAGGGCACGATCGGCGCGCACGTCGAGGCGTTCTGCGAGCTGCTGGCCCAGGCGGCGGGCCTGCCCCCCGAGGGCGTCACCGATCTGGCAGCGCGCGGCCGCTCCTGACCAGCGCCAGCTCCAGGAACCGCGCGGCCCGCCGGATCACCGCCACCGTGCGCACCGACGGGAACACGTCGAACGCGTGCTGCGCGCCGGGGATCTCGGCGTACACCACCGGCTGCTCCGAGACGCCGCGCAGCCGCTCGGCGAAGATCCGCGCCTCGGCCGCCGGGATGAACACGTCGTTGCTGCCGTGCACCACCAGGAACGGCGGGGCGTCGGCCCGCAGGTGCGCCAGCGGCGAGGCCGCCAGGTAGGCCTCCGGGAAGGCGGCGCCGCGGCCCAGCACGATGGCGCTGAGCGCCGAGTGCACCCGCTGCCGCGTCGCCTTGATCCCGGTCTCGGCGGCGAAGTCGTACACGCCGTACATGGGCACCGCGGCCTGCACCGTGGTGTCGGCCCGCTCGAAGCCCGGCTGCAGCCCGGCCTCGCCGCCGGTGAGCGCGGTCATGGCGGTGAGGTGCCCGCCCGCCGAGCCGCCCGTGACGGCGATGAAGTCGGGATCGGCCCCCAGCTCCTCGGCGTGCTCGCGCAGCCAGGCGATCGCCCGCTTGACGGCCACCAGGTGATCGGGCCAGTGCGCGCGCGGCGAGAGCGGATAGTTCACCGCCGCGCACACCCACCCGCGCGACGCCATCTCCTGCATCAGCGGGATGCCCTGCTGGTCCTTGTTGCCGATCACCCAGCCGCCGCCGTGGATCTGCAGCAGCACCGGCGCGCCGCCGGGGTTGTCGCCCCGGCTGTAGACGTCGAGCCGGGTGCGCCGCGAGCCGTCGCCGTAGCTGAGGTTGCGCCGCCGGACCACGCCGGGCCGGGTCATGCGGAAGGGGTTGATCAGGGCCCGGTACGGCACCGCCGGGTCGGCGGGTTCGAGCCCGTCGAGCAGCGCACGGTCGTCGGCGCCCAGGTCGCGCTGCAGCGCGTCGTCCACCGCGCCCCCGGCACGCCGGCTGATCGCCAGCGAGGCGGTGAAGCCGGCCGCCGCGGCAGCGCCGAGGCCCAGCCCCAGCGCGTCGGCCCGGCCCCGCACGCCGTGGCGCACGAGGTGCTGCGCGTTGTCGGCCGCCAGCGCGGCGAGGGCGTGCGGGGCGAGTTCCGCGCCGAGCCAGCCGCCGAACATCGCGAACACCGACACGGCCATTTCCCTGGGCGGAGCGAGCACATCGGCGGCCACCGCAGCGGCCGCCGCCTGACGGATCAGATAAGCGTGGGACATTCCCCGACGATAACGTGTTCACCCCACCGGGGCACGCGCTCGTCAATCGGCTCTGACGCACGGGGAAAACGGAATCCGCACTTCGTGAATGACAATCTGGTACTACCGGCCAGTTCACTTCGACGGGAGCGACCATACGCTGAAGGGCCTGGATGTCGATCCACTACGATCGGTGCCATGGAACGCCTCAGCGGGCTGGACGCCAGCTTTCTCTACCTCGAAACGCCATCGCAGCTGTTGCACGTGTGCGGGCTCATCATCGTCGACGGCAGCACCGTCGCGGGCGGGTATTCGTTCGACGCGCTCAAGCGCGAGCTCGCATCCCGGATCAAGGCGATGCCCGGTTTCCGTCGCAAGCTGCAGGATTCGTTCCTCAACCTCGACCACCCGGTGTGGGTGGATGCGGACGATTTCGACATCGACAGCCACTTCCACCGCATCGCCGTGCCCGCGCCCGGGGGCGAGAAGGAGCTCTCCGAGCTGTGCGCCGACCTCGCCGGCACCCCGCTCGACCGCTCCCGCCCGCTGTGGGAGATGTGGGTCATCGAGGGCCTGGCCGACGGCCGCGTCGCCGTCATGTCCAAGATGCACCACGCCACCGTCGACGGCATCACCGGCGCCAACATGATGTCGCAGCTGTGCACCCTCACCCCCGAGGCGCCGCCGCTCGACCCGGCACTGGTGGCCGAGCGCGTCGGCGGGGCCGACCTTCTCTCGCTCGCCGCCACCGGCATCGCCTCGGTGGCCCGCCGGCCGCTCCGGCTGCTGGAGATCCTGCCCAGCACCATCGCCGTCATCCCGCGCTGGATCACCCGCGCCCGCGAGGGCCGGGCCATGCCGGTGCCGTTCTCGGCACCGCGCACGTCCTTCAACGGCACCATCACCGGGCACCGCGCCATCGCCTACAACCAGGTCGCGCTCGACGACGTCAAGACGGTGAAGAACGCCTTCGGCGTCAAGGTCAACGACGTGGTGCTCGCGATGGTGTCGGGCGCGCTGCGCAAGTATCTCGCGGGCAACGACGAGCTGCCCGAGTCGCCGCTGGTGGGCATGGTGCCGGTGTCGGTGCACGGCAAGTCCGACCGCCCCGGCACCAACCAGGTGACGGGCATGTTCACCGACCTGGCCACCAACATCGCCGACCCGGCCGAGCGCCTGCGCCACATCGCCGAGCACAGCGACATCGCCAAGGAGCACAAGGACGCCATCAGCGCCACGCTCATGCAGGACTGGGCGCAGTTCTCCGGCGCCAACATGTTCGGCGTCGCCATGCGCGCCTACGCCAAGCTGCGGCTGGCCGAGCACCACCCCGTGGTCCACAACCTGGTCATCTCCAACGTGCCCGGGCCGCCGATCCCGCTGTACTTCCTGGGCGCGCGCATCGACGCGATGTACCCGCTGGGGCCGGTCTTCCACGGCGCGGGCCTGAACATCACGGTGTTCTCGCTCGCGGGCCGGCTCAACATCGGCCTCATCGCGTGCCGCGAGCTCAGCCCCGACCTGTGGGACCTGTCCGACGACATGGCCACCGCGCTCGCCGAGCTCGTCGCCGCCGCCGCGGAC
>CAZDSL010000213.1:0-5481 GCA_964507655.1 uncultured Mycobacteriaceae bacterium
TCGCCGGCCCCGCCGACGAGCCCACCGGCGGCACAGCCGCCGCCGACACCGCCGCCGCCGAAACCGCCGCCACCGAAACCGCCGCCCCCGGCACAGCCGCCGCCGAAGCTGCGGCCGCCGACGATGCACACCCGGCCGGCGCGAACGGGTCCGCACCGGCGCCGCGCTCCCCCGCGCCCGCGCCGGACGAGGAGACCGAGGCGCTCGACCTTTCGCAGTACGCGCGCGGCGCGGTGCTCAAGCGGGCGCTGCCGCTGGTGGGGATCGGCGCGCTGTCGGCGCTGATCGCGGTGCTGGTGCTGCGCCGCAGGCCGTCGCGGGGCCGCTGAGGCGCACCGCCGCCGGGGTGCCATGCTGGAGGCCATGGCACAGCCGCACGCCCCGCAGCCGCCGTCGCCGCACCCCGACGCCGCCCCGCCCTGCACCATCGCGCCCGCCGGCCCCGCCGACGCTTCCGCTCTCGCCGCGCTCGCCGCGGTGACGTTCCCGCTGGCCTGCCCGCCCGGCGTGCGCGAGGCCGACGTGCAGGCGTACCTGGCGCAGACGCTGTCGGCGGAGGCGTTCGCCGCGTACCTGGCCGATCCGGCCCGCACGATCCTCGCGGCGCGCCGCGGCGGCGGGCTCGTGGCGTACGCGATGCTGGTGCACACCCCGCCCGCCGACCCGGCCATCGCGGCGATGCTCACACACACCCCCGCCACCGAGATCAGCAAGTTCTACGCCCACCCCGGCGCCCACGGCACCGGCGTGTCGGGGCGGTTGATGCGCGCGGTGCTGGCCCTGTGCGCGGCACGCGGCGACGCCGGCGCCTGGCTCGGCGTGAATCAGCAGAACGCCCGCGCCCGGCGCTTCTACGGCAAGCACGGCTTCACGGTGGCCGGCACCAAGACGTTCCCCATGGGCGAGGACCTGCACGACGATTTCGTCATGACGCGGCCGCTCTAGCGGGGCCGCCGCCGCAGGCGCGCCCCGGAAACGTGCCCGCCCCGGCGCTCAGCCGGCGGAGGCGACGCTGAACCGCGACAGCGCCAGCAGACGCGAGGTGGCGCGCAGGTACTTCTTCTTGTAGCCGCCGGCGAGCATCTCGGGGGTGAAGATCTCGTCGAGGCGCGCGCCCGCCACCGTCACCGGCACCCCGGCGTCGTAGAGGCGGTCGGCCAGCACCACCAGGCGCAGCGCCACGGCCTGGTCGCGGGCCGCGTGGACGCCGTCGATGTACACCGCGCTCACGCCCTCGACGAGCTTCTTGTAGCGCGAGGGGTGCAGCTTGGCCAAGTGATCGCACAGCGCGTCGAACTCGTCGAGGGTGGCGCCCTCGGTGGCGTCGGCCAGCGCGCGCAGCTCCTGCGACGGCACCGGCGCGGGGGCCGGCGGCAGATCGCGGTGCCGGTAGTCGGGCCCGTCCACGCGCAGGGTGCGGAAGATCGACGACAGGCTGCGGATCTCGCGCAGGAAGTCCTGCGCGGCGAAGCGCCCCTCGCCCAGCTGCCCGGGCAGCGTGTTGGACGTCGCCACCACCGACACGCCCTGCTGCGAGAGCTCGGTGAGCAGCCGGGAGACGAGCATCGTGTCTCCCGGATCGTCCAGCTCGAACTCGTCGATGCACAGCACGCTGTGGCCCGAGAGCTGCTCGACGGCGTTGTTGAAGCCCAGCGCGCCCACCACGTGCGTGAGCTCCACGAACGTGCCGAACGCCTTGGGCGCCGGCGCGGCATGGTAGATCGAGGCCAGCAGGTGGGTCTTGCCCACGCCGAAGCCGCCGTCGAGGTACAGGCCCGCCCCGGTGGCCTTCGCCTTGCGCCCGAACAGGCCGCGTTTGGCGGGGCCCTTGCCCAGGTTCCCCGCGAATTCCTCGGCCGCCTCCACCGCCGCCTTCTGCGAGGGCTGCGCGGGGTCGGGGATGTACGAGGAGAAGCTCACCTCGTCGAACATCGCCGGCGGCACCAGCTGCGCGACGAGCTGGTCGGACGGGACCTGGGGATTGCGGTCGACGAGGTGCTGGGGCATTACGGCAGTTTAAGGGATGTGATGTGATCGACCCCGTGCACCGCGACCGTTATGCGACCCAGTTCACAGCGCTCGAGATCGCACCCGGCGACGATCCGGGCGCGCACGCCGTGCCCGGCCCGGTCGATGCCGCGCGCCTCGCCGCGCTCTACGCCTACCCGCCGGGGGAACGGCCCTGGCTGCGGGTCAACTTCGTCGCGTCGATCGACGGGGCCGTCACCGTCGACGGCCGGTCGGGCGGGCTGGGCGGCCCCGGCGACCGGCGCGTGTTCACGCTGCTGCGGCAGCTCGCCGACGTCATCGTGGTGGGCGCGGGCACCGTGCGGGCCGAGGGGTACGGCGGCGCCCGCATCCCCGCCGTCGTGCAGGCCCGCCGGGTCGCCGAGGGGCGCGCCGCCGTGCCGCGGATCGCCGTGGTCACCGCGTCTGCCGATCTCGATCCCCACCACCGGCTGTTCCACGACACCGCGGTCCCGCCGCTGGTGCTCGCCTCGCCCTCTGCCGAACCCGGCCGGCTGCGCGCGCTCGAGTCGGCCGGAGCCGAGGTGCGGCGGCTGCCGGCGGGCGAGGGCGCCGCCGCCATCCCGGCGCTGCTGGCCGAGGCGGGCTCGCCGCGCATCCTCTGCGAGGGCGGGCCCGGGCTGATCGGGCGCCTCCTCGTGCACGGGGCCGTCGACGAGCTGTGCCTGACCACCGCGCCGCTGCTCGTCGGCGGCGACGCCCCCCGGCTGGCCGAGCATCCGCTCGCGGTGCAGACGCCCATGGTGCGGCGGCATCTGCTCACCGACGAGACGGGCGCGCTGTATGCGCGGTGGGCCGTCGCGGCGCCCCGCGGCGAGCGGTGACGCGCCGCGGCTGGCACCCTCGTGGGGTGCGCCGAATCCGCAGAACCGCCCTCGCCGCCGCCGCGGCCGCGCTGGCGTGCACGGGCTGCGCGGCCGGCCCGTCCGGCACCCCGCAGTTCGCCATCGCCGGCCACACGGACGGCACCACCGGCTCCGCGACGCCCACCCCCGCTCCTCCCCCCGCGCTGGAGGCCCCGCACACCGCGCCCGGGTGGCACGCGTGCCCCGGCGACCCGGCCGCGGGCATGCCGCCCGGTCCGCAGGGCCTGACCATCCAGTGCGCCACCATCGCCGGCGACGTCGACCCGGCCACCTCCAGCGCGCAGCTCCCCATCGACCTCACCCGCGCGGTGGCCGCCGGCACCCCCGCCGACGCGCCCCCGGTGGTGCTCGTGGCCGGCACCGCGCAATCGTCCCGGCACGCGCTCGCCGCCCTCGCCACCGGCGCCGGCGCCGCCCTGCTGGACTCGCACCCCGTCGTCGCCGTCGACCGTCGCGGGATGGGGCCGTCCACCGACCCCGACTGCTTCGCCGGCACCGACGCGGCCGACCTCACCGCGGCGGGCCGCGGCGGCGACCCGCTCACCGCCGCGCAGTCGATGATGCGCACCGTCACCGACGCCACCGTCTCGTGCACCGACGAGCTGCGCCCCTCGGTCGACGCCTACGACGCCGTGCACGCCGCCTCCGACATCGAGGCCCTGCGCACGTACTGGGGCGTCGACAGGATCGGGCTGCTTGCCGTGGGCGACGGGTCCGACGTGGCGCTCGCCTACGCCGCCCACGCGCCCGGCCGGCTCGCGCGGCTCGTCCTCGACTCGCCCGGGCCGCTGCGGGTGGACGCGCAGACCGCGGCCGAACGCACCGCGCAGGCCGATCAGGCGGCGCTGGCCCGCTTCGTGGCCGACTGCACCGCCACCGGCTGCGCCGCCGGCCCCGACCCGGCCGGCACGCTGACCACGCTGCTCGACTCGGCGCAGACCGGCCTCATCCGCGGCATCGGCCGCGGCACCGTGCTCACCGCGGTGCGCCGCACCCTCGCCGACGCCTCCGTGCCGTGGGACCAGCGCGTGAGCGCGCTCGGCGACCTCCTGCACGGGGCCGCCACCGGCGACGTGCCCACGCTGCGCACGATCGCCGGCACGCAGGCACTCACCAGCGGCGCCTTCGTCGCGCGCTGCAGCGACGCTCCGCCGCCCGCCACCCCCGACCAGTCGCAGAAGGCGCAGCAGGACTGGGCCGCCCGGTACCCCGTGTTCGGGGCCGACGCCGCCGTGCGGATGCTCACCTGCGCGGCGTGGCCGTCGCACGCCGACCCGGCGCTGCCCGGCGCGCTGGACGTGCCGGTGCTGCTGTACTCGGGCGCGGCCGACCCGGTGACGGGCGCGGGCGCGGTCGATTCGGTGACGGCCGCGCTGACCCGCGCGGGCACGCGGTACGCGTCGGTGTCCTGGGAGGGCGTGGGCCACGGCGTGCTGTGGGGGTCGGCGTGCGCCGGCGAGCAGCTCGGCCGGTACCTCTCCGACGCCGCCCTTCCGTCCGACGGCACCGCCTGCCCGGCGTGACGCCACCGGCGCGCAGGGGCGCCACGCGGGGTGTCCCCGGGCATCGGCACACGCATCCGCGATACCGTGCTCCCGTGCTGTCGTCTGCCGAACGCCTCCTGCCCCGCACCGCCTGGACGCCGTCCGCCGCGATCAAGGCCGTCCTGTGGCCCATCGCCGTGTTGACCGTGGCCCACCGGGTGCTGGCGCTGGCGGTGCAGGGTTCGCACACCGACGACTTCAACCCCGTGTACGACGCGGCGGCGCGCTTCTGGGACCACCTGCCGATCTACGGCGGCGACCTGGACACCGTCACCCCGCACTACCTGTACCCGCCCAGCGGCACGCTGCTGCTCTCGCCGCTGGGGATCGCCAACTACGAGTGGTCGCGGTGGCTGTTCATCGGCCTCAACGCGGTGGCGATCATCGCGGCCGGGTACCTGCTGCTGCGGCTGTTCGACTTCGGCGTGCGCTCGGTGGCCGCGCCGGTGCTGCTGTTCGCCATGTTCTTCACCGAGACGGTGTCGAACACGCTGATCTTCACCAACGTCAACGGCATCGTCCTGCTGTGCGAGGTCGCCTTCATCACGCTCATGGTGCGCGGCCACCACCTGTGGGCGGGCGTGCCGATGGGCCTCACCATCGCCGTCAAGCCCGTGCTGGCGCCCATCCTGCTGCTGCCGCTGGTCAAGCGGCAGTGGCGGCCGTTCGTCGGCGCCATCGGCATCCCGCTGGTGCTCAACGCGCTCGCGTGGCCGCTCATCACCGACTCGTCCGAGTTCCTCCACCACACGCTGCCCTACCTCACCGAGGCGCGCGACTACTTCAACAGCGCGCTCGTGGGCGTGGGCTACTACTTCGGCGTGGCCGGCCCGCTGGTGTGGCTGGTGCGCATCCTGCTGGGCCTCACGGTGGTCGTCTCGCTGGTGCTGCTCTACCGGTTCCACCGCACCGACGAGCGCTTCTACCTGTGCACCGGGTCGGGCGTGCTGCTCACCGCGTCGTTCCTGCTGGGCTCGCTGGGCCAGCAGTACTACTCGATGCTCATCTTCCCGCTGATGATGACGGTGGTGCTGCGCAACTCG